>NZ_JAAKSD010000004.1:0-269258 GCF_049173735.1 Aeromonas sp. 602396
TGGTGCGCCCGAGAGGATTCGAACCTCTGACCACCTGGTTCGTAGCCAGGTACTCTATCCAGCTGAGCTACGGGCGCAAATGGCGGAGAAGGGGGGATTCGAACCCCCGATGCGGGTATAAGCCGCATACTCCCTTAGCAGGGGAGCGCCTTCAGCCTCTCGGCCACCTCTCCGTTTGCGGGGCTGATAATACTTCACAGGGATTTTTAGTCAAACACTTTTTTGGAGAAAAAAGTGCGTTCGCTCAGCATTTGGTCAAAGCGTGGAATATTCAAACAATATCGGCACTTATCCCGCAGTTTCGCGCCCTGCAGGGCAATTTCAGGGGGCCGGAAAAACAAAAGGCGACACATGAGGTGTCGCCTTGTCACAGCCATGAAAGTGGCTTAGAAGCCCGGTTGGCCCGGAACTTTCTCGGCCTGGATGCGCTGGTAGATCTCTTCGCGGTGTACGGAGACCTCTTTCGGCGCGTTAACACCGATACGGACCTGGTTACCTTTAACGCCCAGTACGGTGACAGTCACTTCATCACCAATCATCAGGGTTTCCCCTACACGACGAGTCAAAATAAGCATTCGCTTGCTCCTGTATCCTGTTTTGTTTTTATATCGATATGCGACATTATCTTACAAAGATACCGATATGGTAAATGGTTGAAACTAAATCAATCAGCGATTGTTAGCCCAAAGGCTGCTCTTGGGGCGCTTGATCCAATCCAAAAGCGGCGTGCAGGGCCCGCACCGCCAGCTCCAGATACTTCTCGTCAATCACCACCGAGATTTTGATTTCAGAGGTAGAAATCAACTGCATGTTGATCCCCTCCTCGCCCAATACCTTGAACATGGTGCGCGCAACACCGGGATGGTTCCACATGCCGACACCGACAATGGAGACCTTGGCAATCTCGCCATTCCCCTGCACGCAGGAGGCTCCCAGCTCAGTGGCGGTCTCCTCCAGCAGTGCCCGGGCACGGCGATAGTCGTCACGATTCACCGTGAAGGTGAAGTCGGCGGTGCCATCTCCCAGGGTGTTCTGCACAATCATGTCGACATCAATGTTGGCGTCGCTGATCGGATTCAGGATCTGCGCGGCAACGGTTGGTCGGTCCGGCACGCCCAGAATGGTCAGGCTGGCCTCGTTGCGGTTAAAAGCGATCCCGGATACCAAGGGAGCTTCCATCCTATCACCTCCATATGTGATTAAGGTTCCCTCTCCATCGATAAAGCTCGACAGCACCCGCAGCGGGACGCGGTACTTGCCCGCAAACTCCACCGAGCGGATCTGCAACACCTTGGCGCCGAGACTGGCCATCTCCAGCATCTCCTCGAAGGTGATGGTGTCGAGACGACGCGCCTTGGGCTCGATGCGCGGATCCGTGGTGTATACCCCATCCACATCGGTAAAGATCTGGCACTCATCGGCCTTGATGGCCGCCGCCACGGCAACCGCCGTGGTATCCGAACCGCCGCGGCCCAAGGTTGTGATGGCGTTATGCTCGTCACGGCCCTGGAAACCGGCGATCACCACCACCTTGCCCGCAGCCAGTTCGGCCTGAACCAGCTCGGTGTCGATGTGGGTGATGCGCGCCTTGCCATAGGCGGAATCGGTGTGAATCCGTACCTGATCACCGGTCATTGAGACCGCAGGACAACCGCGTTTGTTCAACGCGATGGCCAGCAGCGCTATGGTGACCTGCTCACCGGTGGAGACCAGTACATCCATCTCCCGCCGGTTGGCATCAGGATCCAGCTGCTGGGCCATGCCCAGCAACCGGTTGGTTTCGCCCGACATGGCGGAGACAACCACCACCACGTCGTGTCCCTGGGCGCGGGTCTGCTCGACCCGCTCAGCTACCGCCTCGATCCGCTCCAGTGTGCCGACCGAGGTGCCGCCGTACTTCTGTACATAGAGTGCCACAGATCACCTCGCCCGATTACAGGCGCTCTTCCAGCCAGGAGTGAACGGATTGCAGCGCTGCCGGCACCGCCTCAGGCTGGGTACCACCCGCCTGTGCCATGTCCGGACGGCCACCGCCCTTGCCACCCACCTGCTGGGCAACCAGATTGACCAGCTCACCGGCCTTGACCTTGCCGGTCAGGTCGTTGGTGACACCGGCGATCAGGTTGACCTTGCCGTCAGCACAGGTTGCCAGCAGCACGACACCGGACTTCATCTGGTTCTTCAGCTCGTCCAGCATGCCGCGCAGGGATTTCGGATCGGCCCCTTCCAGCGCTGCAACCAGCACCTTCTGACCGTTGATCTCGATCACCTGACCCAGCAGGTCGTTACCGGCCTGAGCAGCCAGCTTGGCCTTGAGCTGCTCCAGCTCGCGCTCCATCATCTTGGCCTTGTCCAGCACCTGGCGAACCTTGTCGGCGATGCAGAACTGGTCACCTTTCACCAGTGCAGCAGCCTCTTCGATCTGCTCGCCAACCTGATGCATGAAGTCGATGGCCGCTTTGCCGGTCACTGCTTCGATACGGCGCACGCCAGCAGCGATACCGCTCTCAGCGATGATCTTGAAGAAGCCGATATCACCGGTGCGCTTGGCGTGAGTACCGCCGCACAGCTCGGTGGAGTAGTCGCCCATGCGCACCACGCGCACGTCGTCTTCATATTTTTCACCAAACAGCGCCATGGCACCGGCGGACTTGGCCGCTTCCAGATCCATCAGCTGGGTGGTGATTTCGTGGTTGGCGCGGATCTGGTTGTTGACCAGCTCCTCGACCCGGCGAATGGTCGCCATGGTCAGCCCCTCGAAGTGGGAGAAGTCGAAACGCATGCGCTCGGCTCCAACCAGAGAACCTTTCTGGGTGACATGCTCGCCCAGTGCCTGACGCAGGGCAGCGTGCAGCAGGTGAGTTACGGAGTGGTTCAGGGCGATGGCCTGACGACGGTCAGCGTCAACCACGGCTTCCACTTCGGCGTCCTTCTCCAGGGTCCCCAGCTCCATGTAGCCCTTGTGGATGATCGCCTTACCCGCTTTCAGAGTGTCGGTCACGGCAAAGATACCGTCGTCTACTTTCAGGGTACCGCTGTCGCCAATCTGGCCGCCGGACTCGGCGTAGAAGGGGGTCTCTTCCAGCACGATGACCGCTTCGTCACCAGCGATGAGACCGCTCACCTCTTCCACACCCTTGTAGATACCGACCACGCGAGTGCGCTCGGTCAGGGTCTTGTAACCGGTGAAGGGGGTCTCGAAGTCGAGCTTGAGCATCTCGTTGTAGTTCACGCCGAAGCTGGAGGCCTCTTTGGCACGAGCACGCTGCTTCTCCATCTCGGCCTTGAAGCCCTCTTCGTCGATGCCGATCTCGCGCTCGCGCACCACGTCGGCAGTCAGGTCGGCCGGGAAGCCGTAAGTGTCGTAGAGCTTGAAGACCACTTCGCCCGGAATAACCTTGGCATCGCCCAGGTTGTCCAGAGCATCTTCCAGCAGCAGCAGACCGCGATCCAGGGTGCGGACGAACTGCTCCTCTTCGATGCGCAGCACTCGCTCGACCAGCGGCAGCTGGGCGATCAGCTCGGCAGCGACGTCTTTCATCTGCACCGCCAGCTCGGCAGCCAGTTTGTAGAAGAAGACATCGGTAGCGCCCAGCTTGCGACCGTGACGCACGGCGCGGCGGATGATGCGACGCAACACATAGCCACGACCTTCGTTGGACGGCATCACGCCATCTGCCACCAGGAAGGCGCAGGAGCGGATGTGGTCAGCGATGACGCGCAGGGACTGGTTGCTCAGATCGGTGGTGCCGACAATCTCGGCCGCTTTCTTGATCAGCGCCTGGAAGATGTCGATTTCATAGTTGGAGTGCACACCCTGCATGATGGCGGAGATACGCTCCAGACCCATGCCGGTATCCACGGACGGACGGGGCAGCGGCTCCATGGTGCCGTCAGCCTGACGGTTGAACTGCATGAACACCACGTTCCAGATCTCGATGAAACGGTCGCCATCCTCTTCCGGTGAGCCGGGACGGCCACCCCAGATGTGATCGCCGTGGTCGTAGAAGATCTCGGTGCAGGGACCGCACGGACCGGTATCGCCCATCGCCCAGAAGTTGTCGGAGGCATACGGCGCGCCCTTGTTGTCACCGATGCGTACGATGCGATCGGCCGGCACACCGACCTCTTTTTCCCAGATGTCGAAAGCTTCATCGTCAGTCGCGTAGACGGTCACCAGCAGGCGCTCTTTCGGCAGCTGCAGCACCTCGGTCAGGAAACCCCATGCAAACTTGATGGCATCCTGTTTGAAGTAGTCGCCGAAGCTGAAGTTGCCCAGCATTTCGAAGAAGGTGTGGTGACGAGCGGTATAGCCGACGTTTTCCAGATCGTTGTGCTTACCACCGGCACGCACGCAACGCTGGGAAGTCGTCGCGCGATTGTAGGCACGCTTGTCTGCGCCAAGGAACACATCCTTGAACTGGTTCATACCCGCGTTGGTAAACAACAGGGTCGGGTCGTTATGCGGTACCAGCGAGCTGGAGGAGACAACCTGGTGCCCCTGGGAACGGAAATACTCGAGAAACGCAGCGCGAATCTCTGACGTGGACATATACATGGAAAATCCTGCTTGATTCGAATACGGACTTTTAACCGCATTAATGTAAGTTTTCTGCGGGGTAAAGTAAAACGGACAGGGCCGCCACGGGCGAAAAAGCGCACATAAACGGGCCAGAAAAGAGCGCCACTGCTCACAGTGGCTTTTTCCACCGTCGAGAGGCAAAAAAGCCGCGCACAAAGAGGGATGAGATGAACAAAAGACGGTTTTTTCGGAATTGCGCTCGCAACCTACTGAGCCGGCAGGAAAAACCTGCCACAAGGAGAGGTAAGACGACTGTTGCCACGCAGTGGCGTTACTCCTCCCGCTCCTGCAGGGCAGAGATAGCGTAACGTGCCTGATCCTGGGTAAAACCGCGCCCCAGCAGATATTTGAGCCACTTCATCCGCAGCTTGAAATCCGCCAGATCGGCCACCCGGGCGCGCCGTTCGAGCAGGGCAAACGCCAGTTCGAACCAGTCCAGCTCCGGCTGATCGAATGCGGCATCAATCTGCATATCGTCGAGTCCCTTGCGGCGCAGATCGAAGCGGATCTTGATGGGGCCATGCCCCTTGGCGGCACCGGCCCGTACTGCCATACCGCCGTAACGCTCGTCATTGACCCAGTTGTAACCGCGGCAGTGGTCGACCACCGCCTCGATCACCTCTTCATTGAAGCCCTGCTGGCGCAGCCGGTTGGCCAGCTCTGACTCGGCACTCTCGCGGCGGGCCAGGCTGCGCATGGCAAAGGCGCGGGCGGCGGTAAGCTGCTCTGCAAAGGTCGGTTCGGCAGGCTCGACCGGTTCGGTAACGGATTCATCAACCATCATAAATAACAAGGCCGGGTATCTACCCGGCCTTCCTTTGTTCCTTATTCGAACTCTTGTTCGCTTTCGGCATCGAACTCTTCTGCCTCAACCGGTGCAGCCTTGTCATCGACAGGTACGGCACCGGAGAGCAGCAGCTCGCGCAGACGAGCCTCCACTTCACCAGCCATCACCTTGTTCTCGGCGAACAGCTTCATGACGTTGGCCTTGCCCTGACCGATCTTCTCACCGTTGTAGCTGTACCAGGCACCGGCCTTGTCGATCAGCTTGTGCTTGACACCGAGATCCACCAGCTCGCCCTCTTTGGAGATACCGGCGCCGTAGAAGATCTGGAATTCAGCCTGCTTGAAGGGCGGGGCCACCTTGTTCTTGACCACTTTGACGCGGGTCTCGTTACCGACCACTTCGTCGCCTTCCTTGATGGCGCCGATACGACGGATATCCAGACGCACGGAGGCGTAGAACTTGAGCGCGTTACCACCGGTAGTGGTCTCCGGGCTACCGAACATGACGCCGATCTTCATCCGGATCTGGTTGATGAAGATGCACAGGCAGTTGGCGTTCTTGATGTTGGCAGTCAGCTTGCGCAGTGCCTGGGACATCAAACGGGCCTGCAGGCCAACGTGGGAATCCCCCATCTCCCCTTCGATTTCCGCTTTCGGGGTCAGGGCCGCCACGGAGTCGACGATGATGACGTCAACCGCGTTGGAGCGAACCAGCATGTCGCAGATCTCCAGCGCCTGTTCACCGGTATCCGGCTGAGAGATCAGCAGGTCGTCGACGTTGACGCCCAGCTTGGCAGCATAGATAGGGTCGAGGGCGTGTTCCGCATCGACGAAGGCACAGGTTTTGCCTTTCTTCTGGGCTTCCGCGATCACCTGCAGGGTAAGGGTGGTTTTACCGGAAGATTCCGGGCCGTAGATTTCGACGATACGGCCACACGGCAGACCGCCGATCCCCAGAGCCACGTCCAGCGAGAGGGAACCGGTAGAGATGGCTTCGATATCCATGGTCTTGCTGTCGCCCAGACGCATGATGGAACCTTTGCCGAACTGCTTTTCAATCTGACCCAGCGCAGCCGCCAGTGCCTTCTGTTTGTTCTGATCCATGCCAATCTCCGCTGGAAATCGTGAGTAAGAAGTGAAGTTGGGCTAAGTATACTGTCTATTCATACAGTATCAAGCCCAATTTATCTGAGCAGGGCCAACAGACCCGACAAGGCCTGTCTCACCGCCTGCTGGCGTACCTGTCGGCGATCTCCGTCGAAGCGGGCCAGCAGGGAGTGGTGACGACCATTGCGGTCGGCCCAGGCGAACCAGACGGTGCCGACCGGCTTGCCTTCGGTGGCGCCGCCGGGGCCGGCGATGCCGCTGATGGCAACGCTGATGGAGGCAGACGAGTGCGCCAGCGCGCCGCGGGCCATCTCCAGCACCACCGCCTCGCTCACCGCGCCGTGCCGCTCAAGGCTCTCGCTGCTCACCCCCAACATCTGCTGTTTGGCCTCGTTGGTGTAGGTGACAAATCCGCGATCGAACCAGCCGGAGCTACCCGCGATGTCGGTGATGGCCGTAGCCACCCCACCGCCGGTACAGGATTCGGCGGTCGCCGCCAGCCAGCCCCGTTGACCGAGGGCCCGTCCCAGCTCGATGGCAAGGTGCTCTATCTCTGCATCCAGTTTCATCACGACTCCTTCTGATCCGCTCAAGAGGCACATTATGCGATCCCGCTAGCGCCGCCCGCAACCACGGCAGACCGCCCTTGCCTGCCGCAATGTGAGGTACCGCACCGGAGCCATGCCTTCAATAGTGCAGAACAACCGCGCCCGGAACACCCGCTCCCCCGCCGCGGCGCTTATGTGTAGAATGGCGCCATCAAGCTCAAGGCTCATCACCGCAGACACCGGCCCGCAGAGGCCCCTTCTGGAACAGAACATGACCGCACAACACCAAGCCAGCGGCGCCACAAGCTCCGCTCCCGGCGCCAATCTGAGCGCCCACACGCCCATGATGCAGCAGTACCTTGGCCTCAAGGCCGAGAACCCGGAGATCCTGCTGTTCTACCGGATGGGCGACTTCTACGAGCTGTTCTATGACGATGCCCGCAAGGCCTCTCAGCTGCTCGACATCTCCCTGACCAAGCGCGGCCAGTCGGCGGGCAGCCCCATCCCGATGGCGGGGGTGCCCTATCACGCTATCGAAGGGTATCTGGCCAAATTGGTGCAGCTCGGCGAGTCGGCCGCCATCTGCGAACAGGTGGGGGATCCCGCCACCAGCAAGGGGCCTGTGGAGCGCAAGGTCATTCGCATCATCACCCCGGGTACCGTCTCCGACGAGGCTTTGCTCAGCGAGCGACAGGACAACCTGATCGCCGCCGTCTATCACGATGGCCGCCGCTTCGGTTACGGCACCATGGACATCGGCTCCGGCCGCTTCTTCATCAACCAGTTCGAGAAAGAAGAGACCTTGCTGGCAGAGCTGCAGCGCACCAATCCGGCCGAACTGCTCTACCCGGAATCGTTCGAGTTCCTGCACCATATAGAGGGTCGCCGCGGCCTGCGTCGCCGCCCGGAGTGGGAGTTTGAGCTGGGCACCGCCCGCAAACTGCTCTGCCAGCAGTTCGGCACCCAGGATCTGGTGGGATTTGGCGTCGACAAGAGCGAGACCGCCCTGTGCGCCGCTGGTTGTCTGATGCAGTACGTAAAGGACACCCAGCGCACCGCCCTGCCCCACATCCGCAGCGTGCGCCTGGAGCAGCCGGATCACGCGGTCATCATGGATGCCGCCACCCGCCGCAATCTGGAGCTGACCCAGAATCTGGCCGGTGGCTACGAAAATACCCTGGCCGAGGTGCTGGATCGCACCGCCACCCCCATGGGCAGCCGCCTGCTCAAGCGCTGGATCCACCAGCCGATCCGCGATCGGGTGATCCTGAAAGGTCGCCAGAGCACCATCCATACGCTCATCGAGCAGAACCTCTACGACGAGTTGGGCAACCTGCTGCGTCAGGTGGGTGATGTGGAGCGGGTGCTGGCCCGTCTCGCCCTGCGCTCGGCCCGCCCGCGCGACCTCACCCGCCTGCGTCAGGCCTTCGCCCAGTTACCCGAGTTGCAGCGCCTGCTGGCGGACAACGAGCACGAAGCGGTGCAACAACTGGCCGAGCGGGCCAGCACCTTCCCCGAGCTGCTCGACCTGCTGGAGCGCGCGGTGATGGAGGTGCCGCCGGTGCTGATCCGCGATGGCGGCGTTATCCGTGATGGCTTCAATCAGGAGCTGGACGAGCTACGGGATCTCGCCAACGGCGCCACCGCCAGCCTCGCCCGCATCGAAGAGCGGGAAAAACTGCTGACCGGCATCAACACCCTCAAGGTGGGTTACAACAAGGTGCACGGCTTCTATATCGAGGTGAGCCGCGCCAACAGCCATCTGGTGCCGGCCCACTACATCCGCCGCCAGACCCTCAAGAACAACGAACGCTACATCATCGATGAGCTGAAGAAATACGAGGACAAGGTACTCACCGCCCAGTCCCAGGCGCTGGCGCTGGAGAAACGGCTCTACGAAGAGCTGCTCGATGCCCTGCTGCCGCATCTGGGCGATCTGCAGGATTCTGCCGCCGCACTGGCGGAGCTGGACGTGCTGGCCAACCTGGCCGAGCGGGCCGAGACCCTCGACTACCGCTGCCCGACCCTCATCGATGAGGATCAGATCCTGATCGAAGCGGGCCGCCATCCGGTGGTTGAGCAGGTGATGACAGATCCCTTTATCGCCAACCCTATCCGGCTGGAGCGGGAGCGGCGGATGCTGATCATCACGGGTCCCAACATGGGCGGTAAATCCACCTATATGCGCCAGACCGCGCTGATCGTGCTGCTGGCCCATATCGGCGCCTTCGTCCCCGCCGACAGCGCCCGCATCGGCCCCATCGACCGCATCTTCACCCGCATCGGGGCATCGGACGATCTCGCCTCCGGCCGCTCCACCTTTATGGTGGAGATGACCGAGACCGCCAACATCCTCAACAACGCCACCGCCCGCAGTCTGGTGCTGATGGACGAAATTGGCCGCGGCACCAGCACCTACGACGGCCTCTCGCTGGCGTGGGCCTGTGCCGAACAGCTGGCGAGCAAGATTGGCGCCTACACCCTGTTTGCCACCCACTACTTCGAGCTGACCCGCTTGCCGGAGCTGATGGAAGGGCTGGCCAACGTCCACCTCGATGCGGTGGAGCACGGCGACACCATCGCCTTTATGCACGCGGTGCAGGAAGGGGCGGCCAGCCGCTCCTACGGTCTGCAAGTGGCGGCGCTGGCCGGGGTGCCGAAATCGGTGATCCAGCAGGCCCGCCACAAGCTGCATGAGCTGGAGAGCGCCACTCCGGTCGCCGCCGGTGAAAGCCGCCCGGCACCGGTGGCCCTCGCCCCGCAGCCTCATCCGGTGGTGGAAGAGCTGGAAGCGCTGCGCCCCGACGAGCTCACCCCCCGTCAGGCCCTCGACCTGCTCTATCGCCTCAAGCAGATGCTGTGAACAACCGCTGCGGCTCAGGTATGAAACAACTGGCCTGACGCTGTCATCATCAACAAAAGAGCCGCCCATCGGGCGGCTCTTTGCATCGTCTTTTTATAGAACCGTCAATCTATACTGGGCGCTGCCGCGATATGGGTCGCCTCTGACTGGTGGTCACCCTCCTTGATCCAGGCATCCAGCAAGGTATAAGCCACAGCCAGCACCACGGGGCCGATAAACAGACCGATGATCCCCATCGCCAGCAGGCCGCCGATAACCCCCACCAGAATGAGAATGAGGGGCAGATTGGCACCGCGTTTGATCAGGAAGGGACGCAGGAAGTTGTCCATGGTGCCGGCGATCAGCGACCAGACCAGCAGGAAGGTGCCCCAGGTAGTATCACCGCTCCAGTAGAGATAACCGACACAGGAGATCAGCACCGGAAAGGGACCTATCTGGGCGACGATGAGCAGGAACATTACCACCACCAGAACCATGGTGTAGGGGATGCCAGCGATCCACAGCCCCACCCCGGCCACCGAGGATTGCACCAGCGCAGTGACCACCACCCCCATGGCCACGGCACGGATCGCCTGGGAAGCCAGCACGGTCGCATTGTCACCGCGATCCCCGGCCAGCCGGTGGGCAAAGCGGCGAATGCCGGTCGCCACCACTTCACCGGAGTGATAGAGCAGACCACAGATACCGACCGTCAGCAGGAAGTGGACCAGCAGCATGCCCAGATTACCGGCCTGAGCAGCCAGCCAGCGCGCCGTCTGACCGAAGTAGGGCGCCAGCTTGGCAAACAGCACCTGACCACCGCTCGCCAGAATCTGCTGCCAGAAGTCATAGAGCTTGCCGCCCACCAGCGGGATCTGCTGCAACCAGAGCAGCTCGGGCGGAGGCGACTGGCTGATATTGGTCCCCAGTTCGATCAGCATGGGGGCTTTCTCCGCCACATTGGCCAGTGTCATAAAGAGCGGAATGACAAACATCAGCAATAGCACCAGGCTCATAAAGAGAGCGGCCAGCGCACGCTTGCCCCACAGCAACCGCTGCACCATCAACATCAGTGGCCAGGTAGCGATGGTGATCATGGTGGCCCACACCAGTGCGGGCAGGAAGGGGCGCAGCACCATAAAGCAGGAGATGATCAGGAGGCTGAGAAACAGCACCCCCAGGGTTATCTTGGCCAAATCCACTTTTTTCATATTCATAGAGTTCCCCTTGCAGGGCGTCCGCCCCTGGGTCGTGAGTCTTGTTTCAAGAGAGAGAGTATCCACCAGAGACCGACGCTCAACCAGAGCCCCAGCCCGAAAAAGAGCACAAACTGTCCGAGCAGTATGATCAACGAGCTACTGGTCAGCAGCGGCAACAGCCACAGGCCGGCACCGATCAGCAAGCCGCCCGCCAGCACGACGCCCCCTGTAAGCAGCGGGGGATAACCAGCACGAACGAGCGCAGCCTTTCCCCCGAGCCAGAGGCCCAGCGCTACCAGCCCGATACCGGCCAGATGGGCCGATTGGGTCAGCCCCCCGAGCGCCAGTGCAGATGCAATCAGCAGCAGCCAAGCCGCCGAATACCTGTCGGCACGCCAGCAGGGGCGAGCGGCCAGCAGCAAGGCGCCAATCAGCAGCCCCGCCGCCACATCGGAGATAAAGTGCACCCCGAGCCAGACCCGCGCCAGACCGGTGGTAAGCGCCAGCAACAGGGCCAGCGAGAGCGCCCGCCAGCGGTGGGTCGGCCAGAGCCAGCCAAGCAGCGCGCCCCAGAACAGCAGGGCCGAGGCGGTATGGCCGCTCGGCATGCCAAAGCCCTGGGCGCTCTGGGTTGCCAGCAGCGGTTGCAGATGGAAGGGACGCGGCCAGCCGATCCCCTCCTTGCTCACCTGCACCAGCAGCCCGAGCCAGAGCATGGCAAAGAGCAGCTGACGCAGCCGCGGCCACCCCAGCAGCGGGAGCAGCAAAGGTATCAGGGCAAGCTGAAAGCCGCCTGAACCAAACAGATTGCTGACCGACAGCCACCAGACATCGGGCCCCAGCCACTGCTGCAGGCGCAGCATCAGCGGGATCTCAACCTGATGCTGCGCATTGCCCTGCGCCACAAAATCGGCCTGCCAGTGCACCTCGCTCTCGGGCACCTTATCCAGTCGAGATTGCAGCCAGTCGAGCTGATCCGGGAAGCGGCGCTGCTCGCGGGGCAACTTGTCCACCGCGATCAAGCGGGCGTTGAGGAGCTCGCCCCCCAGATTGGGGGCCTTCAGGATGGAGACAAATGCGGTGCCTTGCTGGGCGACGGTAGGCTCAAGGGTGCGGCAGGCAAAGAGCTGCGCTTTCTGCCAGCGGCCAAGATCCGCGACGATTTCCCCGCGCAGTCCGGTCTCTTCATACAGCTCGCGCAGCGCCGCCTGCTCGGGGCGCTCGTCGCCATCTATGTAACCGCCGCTCAGGCTGTAGCGGGAGGAGATGCGATCCTGCACCAGCAGCAGTTGATTCTGATGGCGGATGGCGCAGGCGGCTGCCGTAGGGCCAGCCGGTTCGGCACTCAGGGCTGGCAGAGCGGCAAACAGCGCCAGCAAGAGTAAAAAGAGGGTTCTCGACATCAATTTGCTTTCCCTATGCACAATGGCGACAAGCCTCCCAGAAATCAGATAGTTGGGCAATGCTGGCGGCCTGTTCAGCGCTGAACCGGCCATGATGGCCACACCGGGAAGATTGCGATGAGCGAGGGCACTCCCTACTATTGGCGGCTATCTTCAATTTCATGCAGCAACTGCTGGAGCCCTCCATGAGACAGTTCGGCTTTTTCCTCGGCATCGCTATCGGTGTCATCCTGATCCTGTTCGGCAGCATCGTCATCTTCCAGGCGCTCCCTGCCGCACTGGATGTGCTGGAGATGCCAAGCCGTATCCCGTTCGTGCGCGAGGTCTACACCTGGCTGATGACCAGCGCCAACGGCCTCACCGCCCAGCTGGAGCAGAACTTCCTGGAGGCCTTCCAGACCGTACTCAAGCTGATCCTGCTCATCACCTTCATGTGGGTATGCGTCAAGCTGGTCAACATGGGGGTGCTGATTATCCGCGCCGGGGTTGATCTCATCCGCACCGCCATCGCCCACAGCGAAGGCCCCCACGACCAGAAGAAGCCGGATCAGCACGATCACTTCTGACTCTGACATGATCGATGGATGTGAGCGCTGCCGCCCCCAACAGGGGCGGCAGTGTTATATGCGCGGTATGAAGGCCCTCCCTGCCCCATGAATACCCGATAAACCAGCGCCATTCCCTTGTTAATCAGCAAACTGCCCATATGTTGCATCACCTTGACATGGTTTGTGCCCCGCACGGCGGTTGCCCGGTTTCTATCCCGCCCCCGGGCTCTGGTATAATCGACCGCCTCTTTTCCCCGTTATGGAGCCTGTTCATGGCCAATCATCCGGAAAGCGCCCTTGAGGTTCGTCTCGACAAGTGGTTGTGGGCGGCCCGTTTCTACAAGACCCGCTCGCTGGCGCGGGATCAGATTGACGGCGGCAAGGTGCACTACAATGGTCAGCGCAGCAAACCGGGCAAACAGGTGGAAGTGGGTGCGCTGATCCGCTTCTGGCAGGGGCAGGATGAGCGGGAAGTGCGGGTGCTGGCCTTGAGCGATCAGCGCAAATCGGCACCGCTCGCCCAGCAGCTCTATGAAGAGACCGCCGAAAGCTTGAAAAAACGGGCTGAAAACAGCGAGGCACGCCGTTTCAACAGCCAGTTTGCCCCAAGCCCCGAGCGCCGCCCCGACAAGCAGGAGCGGCGTCAGCTGCTCAAGGTCAAGCAGTACTGACCGACCCCGATTTGATAGCGCAGTGACGGCCACAGGCGGTCACTGCGTCCGATTTACCTCACCGAAGAACTCAGGAATATATGATGAGCAACCAAGATCTGCTGTATCGCTATCTGTTTGAAGAGTACGAAGTACGTGGCGAGCTGGTCCAGCTGGATCACACCTACCGCCACGTGGTGGAAGCCCAGAACTACCCGGTGCAGGTGCAAAAGCTGCTGGGCGAGCTGCTGGTCGCCACCAGCCTGCTGACCGCTACCCTCAAGTTTGAAGGCTCCATCACCGTACAGCTGCAGGGCGATGGCCCGGTGCGTCTGGCCGTGATCAACGGTGACAACAACCAGCAGTTGCGCGGCGTGGCACGCTATGAGGGCGAGCTGCCGAGCGACGACAAACTGCAGAGCCTGATCGGCAACGGCCAACTGGTCATCACCATCACGCCGAAACAGGGCGAACGCTATCAGGGCATCATCGCGCTGGACGCCGACACCCTGGCTGGCTGTCTGGAGCACTACTTCGCCCAGTCCGAACAGCTGGCGACCAAGCTGTGGATCCGTACCGGTTACCATGAAGGGAAACCCCGCGCCGCCGGCATCATGCTGCAGGAGCTGCCCGCCCAGAGCGAGGATCACAGCGACGACTTCGAGCACCTGACCCAGCTCACCAGCACCATCAAGGATGAAGAGCTGTTTGGTCTGGAAGCCGAAGAGATCCTCTACCGTCTCTACCATCAGGACAAGGTGCGGGTGTTCGATCCGCAGGCGGTCGAGTTCCGCTGCACCTGCTCCCGCGAGCGCTGCGAAGGGGCCCTGCTGCAGATAGAAAAGGAAGAGGTGATGGATATGGTGCAGGAGCTCGGCAAGATCGACATGCACTGTGATTATTGCGGCGCCCAGTACCAATTTAATGGGATCGATGTCGAAACCCTGTTCAGCAGGGCTCCCGGCAATGATGCAAACAAGTTACACTAATTAAAGGCGGGCAAAACCCGCCTTTAACTTTAATAACAAAAAAATACCCTATTTTATAAAGTTTGATGGCGATCGCTAAACTCTACCACCTAAGTGATAGGATGAACGTCAGATAGAACCCTACCAACCTCTGAACCCAGGAGAATACAATGACAATCGTGGCAGAACCCACCCTGGCCCAACAATTAGGACTGGACCAGTACGGCATCAAAAACAGCCAGGAAATCGTTCGCAACCCCTCTTACGAGCAGCTTTTCGCTGAAGAGACTCGCCCTGACCTGGAAGGGTTCGAGCGCGGTGTGGTGACCGAGCTGGGCGCAGTCAACGTCAACACCGGTATCTTCACCGGTCGCTCCCCGAAAGATAAATATATCGTCAAAGATGCCACTACCCAGGATACTGTATGGTGGTCTGACCAGGGTAAAAACGATAACAAAGCGATTACCCCGGAAGTGTGGTCACATCTGAAAGGGCTGGTCACCAAACAGCTCTCCGGCAAGCGCCTGTTTGTAGTCGACGGTTTCTGCGGTGCCAACCCGGATACCCGCCTGGCCGTGCGCATCATCACCGAGGTGGCCTGGCAGGCACACTTCGTGAAAAACATGTTCATCCGCCCGAGTGATGAAGAGCTGAAAACCTTCAAGCCTGACTTCGTGGTGATGAACGGTGCCAAGTGCACCAACCCGAACTGGAAGGAGCAGGGTCTCAACTCCGAGAACTTTGTTGCCTTCAACATGACCGAGAAGATGCAGCTCATCGGTGGCACCTGGTACGGTGGCGAGATGAAGAAGGGCATGTTCTCCATGATGAACTACTTCCTGCCCCTGCGCGGCATTGCCTCCATGCACTGCTCCGCCAACGTGGGTCAGGACGGCGACGTCGCCATCTTCTTCGGCCTCTCCGGCACCGGCAAGACCACCCTCTCCACCGATCCCAAGCGTCAGCTGATCGGCGATGACGAGCACGGCTGGGATGACCACGGCGTGTTCAACTTCGAAGGGGGCTGCTACGCCAAGACCATCAAGCTCTCCGAAGAGGCCGAGCCGGACATCTACCACGCTATCCGTCGCGATGCGCTGCTGGAGAACGTGACCGTTGCTGCCGATGGCACCATCGACTTCGATGATGGCTCCCGTACCGAGAACACCCGCGTCTCCTACCCCATCTATCACATCGACAACATCGTCAAGCCGGTCTCCAAGGCTGGTCACGCCACCAAGGTGATCTTCCTGACTGCCGACGCCTTCGGCGTGCTGCCCCCGGTCTCCAAACTGACCAAGGAGCAGACCAAGTACCACTTCCTGTCTGGCTTCACCGCCAAACTGGCCGGTACCGAGCGCGGCATCACAGAGCCGACCCCGACCTTCTCCTCCTGCTTCGGCGCAGCCTTCCTCTCCCTGCATCCGACCAAGTACGGCCAGGAGCTGGTGAAACGGATGGAAGCGGCAGGTGCAGAAGCCTATCTGGTCAACACCGGCTGGAATGGCACCGGCAAGCGCATCTCCATCAAGGATACCCGCGCCATCATCGACGCCATCCTGGATGGCTCCATCGAGAAAGCCGAGACCAAGGTGCTGCCGATCTTCAATCTGGAGATCCCGACCGCGCTGCACGATGTGAACCCGGCGATCCTCGACCCGCGCGACACTTACGCCAACAAGGCCGAGTGGGATGCCAAGGCCGTCGATCTGGCAGGGCGTTTCATCAAGAACTTCGAGCGCTTCACCGACAATGAAGAGGGCAAGCGTCTGGTTGCTGCAGGTCCGCAGCTGTAACAGGCTCGCTTCGTATCAGTGACATCATGCCGGTCAGCCACGCTGACCGGCATTTTTGTTTTTGTGGAGCCCCGAACGCCGCCAACCACGCAGCAACAGCCCCCTAAACCTTGCCTTGCCAGCCCTGACGGGGTAGATTCAGCCAAACTTTATACAATATACAATTTTGTAACGCCCAATCGTGACCCGACCATGACCCCACCCTACAAGACCCGAACCCAGATGGTGATGGAAAACCTCCGTGGCCGGATCCTCCGTGGGGAGTTCCCCGCCGGCGCCCCCTTGCGTCAGGACGCCATTGCCAAAGAGCTGGCGGTGAGCCGCATTCCGGTGCGGGAAGCCCTGATGCAGCTGGAGGCGCAGGGGCTGGTGAAGTTCGAAGCCCATCGCGGCGCCGTGGTCACCATGCTGGACGCCTCGGCCATTGAAGAGCTCTTTTATTTGCGAGCGCTGCTGGAAGCCGATACCCTGTTTCACGCCGTCGACAAGATGACGGAAGCCACCTTCGCGCAAGCGGAGGCGATCCTCGCCCAGTTTGATCACGCCCTGGAGTCAGGCACCCAGATCGAACATTGGGCCGAGTTGAACCACAGCTTTCACGCCACCCTCTATCAGGCAGCTGGTCGCCCCCAGGCACTTGAACTGATCGCCCAGATCAATCTGAGCTGTGACCGCTATGTCCGCTTCGAGCTGCTGTTTGCCAGCGACGGCGTGGACAAGGCGGAGCGTGAACACGCCCAATTGCTGGAACTGTGCCGCGCCCGGCGCAAGCACGAGGCGGTGGTGCTGCTCAGGCAGCATATCGAAGCGGCAGGTCAGTCGATCAAGCGGATCCTGGCCAGCGGCCATAAAAACTGAACACTCATATAGCAACCATCTGGCACTAACGACATGAATAATTTCGAGATAATTGAAACCCGCGTCGCCCAAGTCAGGGCCGAGCTGGCCATGCAGGAGTTGGACGCCTTTATCGTCCCCCACGATGATGAGCACCTCGGCGAGTACATCCCCGCCTATGCCGAGCGGCTTGACTGGCTCACCGGTTTCAACGGCTCTGCCGGCGTCGCCATCATCATGGCCCAGCGGGCAGCCCTCTTTGTCGATGGTCGCTATACGGTGCAGGCGCGGATGCAAACTCCCGCCGAACTGTTCGAATTCCTCCACCTCATTGAAAATCCCCATGTACAGTGGCTGGCCGAGCAGCTGCCGTCAGGCTCCCGGGTTGGCTTCGATGCCCGTCTGCACAGCCTGACCTGGTACAAGAATGCCAAGGCCGTGCTGGCCGACCGCGGTATCGAGCTGATCCGCGTCGAGCAGAACCCTATCGACCTGAACTGGAGCGATCGCCCGGAGCCGACCAAGAGCCCGGTCATCCTCTACAGCGAGGAGCTGGCGGGCCAGTCCAGCCAGTCCAAACGTGAACAGCTGGCGGCCGACCTGCGCAAGCGCGGGCTGGATGCCGTGCTGCTGACCCAGGCCGAGCCCATCAACTGGCTGCTCAACCTGCGTGGCCGCGACATCGACCGGCTGCCGGTGGTGCTGGGCTTTGCGGTGCTCTACGCCAACACCAGCATGGATTTCTTCGTCGATACCGACAAGATTGACTGCTTCGCCTTCACCCAACACGTGGGGCAGGATGTCTCCGTCTACCCCATCGACAAGCTGGGCGACGTGTTGCAGCGCATCGGTGAAGATCAGCAGAAGGTGCTGGCCGATCCGGACAGCGCCAACGCCTGGACCCAGCTCGTCATGGAAGAGGCGGGTGCCATTCTGGTGGCAGGGCAAGACCCCACCATGCTGCCGAAAGCGTGCAAAAACGAGATCGAGCTGACCGGTATGCGTGCCGCTCACCTGCGTGATGGCGTGGCCATGACCCGCTTCCTTGCCTGGCTGGATCGGCTGGTCGCCTCCGGCGAGTTCAAGGGGGTGGATGAAGGCACCCTGGCCGATCAGGTGGAAGCGTTCCGCCGCGAGCAGGAGCACTACGTCGAGCCGAGCTTCGATACCATCTCCGCGCTCGGCCCCAACGCCGCCATGTGCCACTACCACCACACCAACGGCACCCCGCGTGCGTTTGGTCAGGACAGCCTTTATCTGCTGGACTCCGGCGCCCAGTATATGGATGGCACCACCGACATCACCCGCACCATCAAGGTGGGTGAGGTGAGCGACGAGCAGAAAGCGATGTTTACCCGGGTGCTGCAGGGCCATATCGCGCTGGATCAAGCCCGCTTTCCCCGTGGCACCGCCGGTATTCAGCTCGACGTGCTGGCCCGCATGCCGCTGTGGCAAGCCGGTTACAACTATGACCACGGCACCGGCCACGGCGTCGGCCACTTCCTGAGTGTCCACGAAGGGCCCCAGCGCATCGCGCCGAAAGGGAGCATGGTCGCCCTGCAACCGGGCATGGTGCTCTCCAACGAGCCGGGTTACTACCGCGAAGATGGCTTCGGCATCCGCTGCGAAAACCTGGTGGTGGTGACCGAGCTGGAACAGGTTGGCGAGCTACCGATGCTGGGCTTCGAGCGCCTGACCTACGTGCCGTTCGATACCCGCCTGATCGACCGCAGCCTGCTGAGCCCGGCCGAATTCCGCTGGATCAACGAATACCATGTCGAGGTGTTCCGCCGCCTGAGCCCGCTGCTCGAGGGCGAAGATCTCGCCTGGCTGGAGCAGGCAACCAGCCTCATCTGATGACACAGGGCCTGCGGGCCCTGTTTTTTATCCCCCCTTTTGACCTGTATCAACACCCAAAGCGAGCAGGTCAGGAGAATGGCGGCCATGAAAAGTCATCATGCCAGCCCAGCCCAGCCCAGGGCTCACACGCCGCAGCCAGCAAAAAGGCGAGTGACCATCCCAGACTCATGCGCGAGCAGCAGACGGTCAGCGCCATGATCCGCCTCTACTGCCAGCACCATCATCAGGATCCCCATTGCCGCCACTGTCGCCAGTTGCGGGATTTCGCCCATCAGCGCCTGCGTCGCTGCCGTTATGGCCACGGCCACAAACCCACCTGCGCCAACTGCAATATCCACTGCTACGCACCGGCGATGCGCAAACAGATCCAGCAGGTGATGAAGTGGAGCGGCCCGCGCATGTTGCTGCGCCACCCCTGGCTCACCCTCCGCCATCTGCTCGACGGCTTGCGCAAGGCTCCCAAACTGCCCCAGAGCCGCCCCCTGCCGCCATAACCGCCAATCCCTTGCATCCGGCAGGGGATGACCACTACCCTATGACTCCTTTTCTGCCGTTGACCCCAAGGTCAGCGGCGTTGCCGATCCGTTTGCTGCCAATGGAGTCCTGATGCACCACAACCCGCCCCTGCTACGCACCGCTACCCACAATGACATGCACGCCATCTGGCAGATCGATGCCAAAGTCTTTGGTGAAGATGTCTATCCCGCCTTCTTCTTCCGTCAGGCGATGGATTTATGGCCCGAGTTATTGCTGGTGGCCGAATACGAGGGGCAGCTGGTGGGTTATGTGCTGGGGGGATTCGGTCAGGAGCTGTCGCAAGGCTGGGTACTCTCGCTGGCGGTGCTGCCCGAGGCTCGCGGTTTTGGTCTGGCCGAGCGAATGATGCGCCAAATGGAGGCCAACCAGCAGGCGCTGCAGATCAGCGAACTGCGGCTCACGGTCGATCCGGCCAATCCGGCCCAGCGCCTCTACTACCGTCTTGGCTATCAACTGGTTGAAGAGGTCGCCGACTACTTCGGCCCCGGCGAGGATCGGCTTGTGCTGGTTAAAACCCTCTCCGGTACAGCTGCGATTCAAGGATAAAACCGGTTACAGAACGCATAATTGGTTACATTTTGCCGATTTCATGTCCCGCTTGCTTGGAGTAAAGTTCAATTCATCAAACTGATTGTTTGAATTCTATTCAGCCTTGGAGGCCCATCATGTTGAAACGTATGACCCTTATTGCCCTGCTGGCCGCCACTACCGTCACCGGTTGCGCCAACAGCGATGTCTACTCTGGCGATGTCTACACCAAAGACCGTGCCAAACAGGTACAAACCGTAAGCTATGGCACCATCATCTCCACCCGCCCGGTGAAGATCCAGGCTGATGAAAACTCCCTGCTCGGCACTATTGGCGGCGCCGTGGTCGGCGGCCTGCTAGGCAGCACCATAGGCGGCGGCACCGGCCGTGATATCGCCACAGCAGGTGGTGCCATTGCAGGCGCGGCAGCCGGCAAGGCCGCTGGCGACAAACTCAACCAGGTCGACGGGGTCGAGCTGGAGATCAAGAAAGAGAACGGCGAAGCCATCGTGGTGGTACAAAAAGCCAGCCCCACCTTCGTGCCGGGCGCGCGGGTACGCATGACCCAGGGCAATGGCAGCATCAACGTGGCCGTCGTGAATTAAGCGTGTGAACTCAGGCTTTGCAGCTTTAGAGTCATAAAAAAACCGCCGGTTCCGGCGGTTTTTTGTTGTCTGGCATTCGGGATTACATGCTGTAAGCCTTCTCGCCGTGGGAGGTGACATCCAGCCCTTCCCGCTCGGCATCGCCGTTCACCCGCAGACCCACCAGCATGTCGACCGCCTTGAAGGCAATCGCCGCCACGGCACCGGACCAGAACAGGGTGACACCGACCCCGATGGCCTGGATCTTCACCTGAGTCAGAATGGAGTAGCCATCGGCAACCTGATTGGTGACATAGTCCCACACCCCGGTGCCGCCCAGATCCGGGCTGGCAAAGACGCCGGTCAGCAGGGCGCCGAGAATGCCGCACACCCCGTGCAGACCGAAGACATCCAGGCTGTCATCGGCCCCCAGCAGACGCTTGAGACCGTGGACGCCCCACAGACCGGCCACACCACTGACAAGACCCATCACCAGCGCGCCACCGACACCGACAAACCCGGCCGCCGGGGTGATCATCACCAGACCGGACACCGCTCCGGACGCCGCACCCAGCAGGGAGGGACGCCCCTTCATCACCCACTCGGCCAACGTCCATGACAGAGCTGCCGCAGCCGGTGCCACCCAGGTGTTGATAAAGGCGAGCGCAGCCACCCCGTTGGCTTCCAGCGCGGAGCCCGCGTTGAAACCGAACCAGCCGAACCAGAGCAGGGAGGCGCCGATCATGGTCATGGTCAGGCTGTGGGGGGTCATGGGATCACGACCGTAGCCCAGACGCTTGCCCACCAGATAGGCCCCCACCAGACCCGCCACGGCGGCGTTGATGTGCACCACGGTGCCGCCAGCAAAGTCCAGCGCACCATGCTGGAACAGATACCCGGCAGTTGCGGTCGCGGTTGCTGCGGCTTCGGCGCTGGTATAGGCATCCGGACCCGCCCAATACCACACCATATGAGCCAGCGGGATATAGGCGAAGGTGAACCAGATCACCGAGAAGAGCAGCACGGCGGCAAACTTGATGCGCTCGGCAAACGCCCCCACGATAAGGCCGCAGGTGATGGCGGCAAAGGCCCCCTGGAACACCACATAGATCAGCTCGCTGATCCCGACACCCTTGCTGAAGGTGGCGGCGATGGAGTCAGGGGTCACCCCCTTGAGCAGCACCTTGCTGAAGGAGCCGTAGAAATTGCCCCCCTCGGTAAAGGCCAGTGAATAACCGTAAATTACCCAGAGCACGCAGATAAGGCAGAACAGGGTAAAGACCTGCATCAGCACGCTCAGCATATTCTTGGCCCGCACCAGACCACCGTAGAAGAGGGCCAGACCGGGGATAGACATCAGGATCACCAGGGCCGCCGAGAGCAGCATCCAGGTGTTGTCACCCTTGTTGATTGTCATGGCGGCAACCGGTGCCACCGCCGCCTGTACCTGAGCGACCTCTTCGGCCCAACTTGGGGTAACCAGCAAGGCAGGCAACATCGTCAGACCCGCCATCATCCATTTTTTGACCATAGAGCACTCTCCTTCCCTGTCGTACCGGTACAAGACCGGCTCCGTTTCCCTGATTGAATCTGTGGCGAACCGCAAGGTGTTGCTGCAACCCGCCAGAATCACACCCGCGCCCGGCACGGGGATGCCTCTTGCCACTTCCTCATCACTGCGTCTGCCGCCGATGAGCGCAAGAGACCGTCTGACATGTAAAAAGCATAAAGTGGGCCATAATTTTAAATCCTTAAAAATCATTAAATTAACTATCTCAGCCATCGCTAACGCACCAAAATGGCGCACGCTCTGCGCTAACCGGTACTGAACCGCCCTGTCACAGGGCAGGGCATGGCCGGCGCACCACAAATGCGCAAATCCTGAACCAGCCCACAAGCTGAAGCCCTCGATATCGCGCGCTGTGGGCCAACTCGTTTACACTGGCAGACCAGCCGTTTCTGTTATCCGACTACGGCATACCATTACGCAGCGCCTTGTTTGCAACCTGATGGCGGGCCCAATCCGAGGAACACCATGCAGTTTGATCGTCTCGATATCAGCCTCTCCCACTACCATCAGCTCGATCGGGAGCATCGTTCCCACATCTTGTTGCTGGGGGGATTGATGCTGGCCATCATGACCCTTCATCTGTTGCTGCTGCCCCACTTCCCCTACGAGCGCTTTTACGCCGTCAGCTTTGGCTTCGAGGTGATCAACTGGCTCACCATGCTGTTCCTGTTCTGGGTGGTGCAGTGCGCCCACCTGCCCACCCACACCTACCGCATGCTCTCCTGCGGTCTGATGCTGTGGATCATGGGGGCCACCGCCGACATCATGGATGAGCTGGTGGCGCAGCCGCTCTGGCTCGCCATCTATGCCGAGGATCTGCTGCGCTCCAGCGGCATCCTGCTCAGCAGCATCGGCATCCTGAGCACCATGCACCACCTCTTTCATATCAATACCCGGCTCAGAGAGCAGGCGCTGTTTGACGATCTGACCAAGCTGCCAAACCGGCGCTACTTTCATCAGCAGCTGTTTCTGGAGCAGGGGATTTGCCACGCCCTCATCCTGCTGGATCTGGATCACTTCAAGCTGATCAATGACAACTACGGCCACGATATCGGGGATCGGGTGTTGCAGCAGTTTGGCGAGCTGTTGCAACAGCACTGCCCGCCCGGTGCGCTGGCGGCCCGTGTCGGGGGTGAAGAGTTTGCCCTGCTGCTGCCCGTCGCCCACGAAGCCGAGCTACAGCAACTGGCCAACACCCTGCTCACTGCGACCCGCACCATAGCCCCCGACCCGACCCATACCATGACGGTCAGTCTGGGAGTGGGGATCCGCGAGCCCAAGGAACCGGCAGTCTCGCTGTTCAAACGGGTGGATCAGGCGCTTTATGGCGCCAAGGAGGCGGGCAGAAACTGCGCGGTATGGGCGACACCGACTAACAAGGAGGCATGAAGATCTGCAGGTTGATTGCCGATCACGGCGGAACATTGCTGCTGAAGCAGGGGCCCAATGGCCCCTGTTTTATGGGAGAAATCCCCTCGCCTAAAAGCGGAAGGTAAGACCGATATTAGCCTGCCACTGGGTTACCAGCTCCCCGCGCACCTTGAACACGCACTGCTCCGGGTTGCAGAGAAACTGATTGTTGTCGTTGACCAGCGAACCATAACCGCGCACCTCGGCCCGCAGCGCCAGATGCTCGGCGAGGCGCGGTTGCACCCCGAGCGCCAGCGACATGGAAGGGGTCACCTCGCTGTCGTAGGCGGCAAATCGGGTCACCCCGATCCCGGCGCCGATGTAGGGCGCCATCAGGTTGTCAGAGAGGGTCAGCGCACCGGCAAAGTGCAGGATGTCCACCGTCAGGCGGTCTGGCTGATCGGGAGAAAGGGTGGTGGACTGATGGTTGTAGAGCAGCTCAATCATGCCCGGATCATCCACCTCCTTGCTGATAAAGAGACCCCAGCTGCCGGAACTCTGCCCCTGCAGTGAATCAAGCGATGCAGAAAGCGGCACCGGCTGCACCACCTCGTCACCCTTCTCGAAGTCGATGGCTGAGCTGTAGCCGAAAAACGGCGTCACCTGCCAACCAGATGTGGTCGCAGCCTCGCTACTCCAGGCCTGCCCCAGTGGCAGCCACAGCCCCATCATCGCTATCCCGGCTCTCTTCATCATCGTCCCCTGCTCCCTGTGTGATTGTGCAGAAAGCATACCAGAGGCATCCTGCGCCCATCCTAAATGGCGGCTGTACCGGATCACTTTCATCGCGGGATTTCCTTCTCGCCTGACCCTCTGCCGCACCACCCCACTGGCGCCGTTATGCGCCCCGCCACCATTCATCGACGGTTAACCTCTGCCACGTATGCTGGCGCCAAATCGGGTCATCGGAGCCCGTTATCACCACTCAGAAGGACATCAGGGAATGGTTGCCGCGCAACTCAACGACCCCAAAACAACCCTCGCGGATACCCTGCGGGCCACCGCGCATGCCATCGACGAGAGCCATATCAGCCTGCGCCAGATGCTGGAGCTGGTGGGCGAGCAGGGCATGCTGCTGTTTTGCGTGCTGCTCACCGTCCCCTTCCTGCTACCGGTCTCCATTCCCGGGGTCAGCACCCCGTTTGGTCTGCTGATCCTCTTTATCGGCATCGGCATCACCCTCAACCGGGTGCCCTGGCTGCCCGCCATCCTGATGGAACGCCGCTTCGCCGCCGACCAGCTCAAGCCGACCCTGCACAAGGGGGCAGATCTGCTGGCCCGTGTCGATCGCGTTATCCGCCCGCGCCTGCTGGTGCTGACCGGCAGCAGCACGGTCAACCGCTGCAACGGTCTGCTGATCATGCTGGCCGCCCTGCTGCTGATGCTACCCCTGGGCGCCATCCCCTTCACCAATGCCATGCCCGCCTGGGCCATCCTGTTGCTCTGCACCGGCATGTTGCAGCGGGACGGTCTGTTCGTTGCCAGCGGCTATCTGCTGGTAAGTGCGACCCTGGTCTGGTTCAGCGTGCTGGCCATCGGCTTGCTGATGGCGGGCCAGAGCGCCACCGGCCTGCTCGGCTAACCCCGATGCACAGAAAAAGGGCGACCAGATGGTCGCCCTTTTGGATTTGTGCGGGATACTGCCCGGTCAAAGCAGATCGTAGATAAGGGCCGAGATGGCAAGCAGCCCCATCACCAACACAAAAAGGGTACTCGGCCCGCGATAACGCTTGAGTGCGGGTAAGCGATAGATGGAGCAGGCCGGCAGCAGAAACAGGATCACCGCGATCAGCGGGCCACTGACGCGCTCGATGATGTCGAGCACATTGGGGTTCAGATAGGTGATGAGGGCGGTCACCATAAACAGGATCACCGACGACACCCGGGCGATGGTCGACTCCTTGAGAGAGAGCCCCAGCCCCTGACAGGCACCGCTCACCATGCTCACCGTCCCCTCGCTAACCCCCATGGAGGTGCCGAGGAAGGATTTGGACATGGCCAGAATGGCGATAAGCGGCCCCACATAGGCGATCAGCGGATTGGAAAACTTGTTCGCCAGCGCCGACAGCACGGAGATATTGTCGGTGCGGGCCAGCGCCATCTCGGCCTGACTCAGGCTCATCACGCAGCTCACCACGAAGAAGAGCACGCTGCCGCAAATCAGCATGCTGCTGCACTTGATGATCCGCTTGGCACGCAGGTCGGCACTCTCCTGACAGCGCTTTTTCTGCGCCGCGCTGAAGGAGGAGATAATGGGCGCATGGCTGAAAGAGAACACCATCACCGGCACGATCAGCCAGAGGGATTTCCAGAACGCCGGGTCACGCCACTCCACTGCCTGACTCTCTGTGAAATAGGAGAGGCTCCACTGGGGCAGCAGATAGATGGAGAGGCCAATCAGAAAGGCGACCATCGGCAGAGCCAGCACGCTGATGGCCGACACCACGATCTGTTTGCCGGCCAGCAGGATCAGATGCAGACCCAGCATCACCCCCAGCACCAGCAAGCCGCGGGGAAGCGCGGCATCCCCCAGCTGATGTACCACGAAGCTCTGGATCGCATTGGTGATGGAGATGCTGTAAACCAGAATGATGGGGTAGAAGGCCATCAGATAGACCAGCATCAGCAGCTTGCCCGCCCTGGCACCGAAGTGCTCCTCCACCACATGGGTGATATCCCCCTCCTTATGGGAACTGGAGAGCACAAAGCGGCTCAATGCCCGGTGGGAATAATAAGAAAGCGGAAAAGCCAGCAATAATATAAACAGCAAAATAACCGGGGAATTACTGCCGACAGTAATAGGGAGAAATAACGTACCGGCACCAACAGCAGTGGCATATAAGCCCATGGTCCATACCGAATCGCTTTTCTCCCATTTCAATTTTGAAACAGGGTGACTCTTTTCAGCAATAGAAACACTCATTGCAATATATACCTTATTAGTCTGTCATCATTATTTTTATTGGCCCGAATAACAGGCTGGCGATATGTCATGGCAGATCGCCCTGTTCGTGAAAGAACAACGCCGCCAGTAGCCAACAGGGCCACCGGAGGGAAACGGAGCTGCCACGCTACCATCGTTGAAATCGCCAACCTGGTCAAGGTTAATAATTCATGACCGTTTGAATCGGATTGTTTCAAAAGACAATGAAATGTGTCACATTCGTCATCCAGAACCAGATCCAAACCCTTTTGATAACATACCGATAAAACCTCATCCTGTTGCCCAACAACACAAATAAGACCAGCGATCAGGCCGATAATATTAACACCTTAAGCTGTGGAATATCAGTGAAATAATACGGCCAACTTTTCGACTAATTGACAGTGATGTCAGCCAATTTATTTATGGCAAAAGGAAAGGTGATGTCTGCCAATAACAGGACCAATCAGCTCAGCGTGCCGGGCAGTGTGCCACCCGGTTGCGCCCTGCCCGCTTGGCCTGATAGAGCCACTCGTCGGCCCGGGCCAGCGCCTGATTGATCTCCTCCTCCGGCTGCACCAGGGTTGTGCCCAGACTGACCGTGATGGCGACCGGATCGGCAGGCAATGCTTCGACAGCAGCACGGATCTGCTCCGCCATCTGCAGCAAACCGGCCTCATCGATCCGTGGCAACAGGATAAGAAACTCCTCGCCGCCGCTGCGCACAAAGAGATCGTCCGCCCGCAACAGGGCATCGATGCAGCCACTGAATCGCTGCAAGGCCCGATCTCCCTGCTGATGGCCGTAGTGATCGTTGATCTGCTTGAAGTGATCGATGTCGAGCATGATAAGGCCACAGGGCGCCTCCCCTGTCCGCAGCGGCTGGCAGTGCTCGAAGAAGAAGCGGCGGTTGTAGAGACCGGTCAGCTGATCGGTCTCGCTCTGGCGCTGCAGTCGCTGCTGCAACTCGTACTGGCGGGTAATATTGCGAGTCACCCAGGCCACCGCCCGCTTGCCGTCATAGAGGGAGGGCAGCGGGGCAATCTTGCCCTCGAAGCGTTGTACCCCCTGCGGCCCGACGGCGGCATTGATCCCCCCCACCTCGGCTGCTGATAGCTCATACTCCACCACCCGCACCTGACCGCTCGCCAGTGACTCGGCAACCTGTGCCTTGACCCACATGGCCATCTCGGGTGGCAGCACATCGGCCAGTTGCTTGCCCGCCAGCGGATTGCCATCGTGATAGGATTGCTGCTCCATGCCGCCGATATATTCCACGTAATAACCATCTTCACTGAGGATGAAGATGGGATCTGGCAGTTGAGCCATCACTTCATAAAGCTGGGTTACCGAAAGCGCCACGGAGACTCCTGTACGTTAGGGTCAAACAGGGGGGAGATATTCTGCCTTAAAAGGACTCACTCGCCCTCATCGGCAACGGAGAAAAATCTGCCGTCATAGCCAACAATCCTTTACATCTAGCAGCATGCAGACGTCTCGGCCAGCAAGGATTGCCTGCGCCCACCGCCGCTCTGACTTGCGACCGTTCGCAGTGGCGGATGGCCCCTCCCTCGCTCAATGATATCTCATTGTTTCAACTCACAAGTTCATTTACGCTGGCCGTCACGAGTCCAGTTTTCACCTCATCAGCCATCAGGAACGCCAGCCCCCCCGCAACCGCAGGGGCTGTACCACGGAAAAGGAATCGCCAGATGAAAAACGCCATCGTTACCGCCCGCTTCGACGCTATCAGTACCGAAGGGGAACAGCTCACCCTCAAGATCGCCATCAAGGCCCCCGAGCCGGATCCCAAGTCCGCCAGCGGTGACTGGCGCTGCAAGGTGAAGCTGGCGGGGCTGAGCGACAAAACCTTTATCTACGGCATCGACAGCCTGCAGGCCCTGAGCCTCGCCATCAAGTTTGTCGAGACCGAACTGCGCGCCTTCTCCGATGCGGGCTGGCAATTCTATCTGCCAGGCTGCCCCGATCACCCCATCGACATGAGCGCCTGCTACTTCCCGGCGCTCTAGCCCGGCCAACCCAAGGAGCCCGGATGCACGGACCCGATCCCGCCAATCCCCACCCCATGAATGGCTTCCCCCAGGTGTGTTTTATCAAGAACACCATCAAGGGGCCCAATATCGAGGTGGGTGACTACACCTATTACGACGACCCGGAGGATTCGGCGGGCTTCGAGCGCAACGTTCTCTACCACTTTCCCTTCATCGGCGACAAGCTCATCATCGGCAAGTTCTGCGCCATCGCCCGCGGGGTGAAGTTCATCATGAACGGCGCCAACCACCAGACCTCCGGCTTCTCCACCTACCCCTTCTTTATCTTCGGCAACGGCTGGGAGCATGCCGCCCCCGCCCCGGGCAGCCTCCCCTACAAGGGGGATACCGTCATCGGCAACGATGTCTGGATTGGCTATGACGCCCTGATCATGCCGGGAGTAAAAGTCGGCAACGGCGCCATTATCGCCGCCCGCTCCGTGGTCACCGGTGACGTGCCCGCCTACGCCGTGGTCGGCGGCAATCCCGCCAGGATGATCCGCTACCGCTTCGACGACGACACCATAGCCCGTCTCAACGCCATCGCCTGGTGGGACTGGCCGGTGGAGCAGATCAGCCGTAACCTGCCGCTTATCAGCGGCGGCGAGATAGCCGCGCTGGAAGCGGCAATCCGCTAGAGACAAGCCCCATCAGGCATAGGGCCAGAAATGAGAAGAGGGTTGAGCGCACAGGCACTCAACCCTCTTTTTGATTGGTCGCAGACCGCTCAGTGGCTGGCGGAGCGACTACCGCTCCAGATCAGCTCGCCGCTGCGCAGCTCCATCAGGGTCATCGACAACCGATAACGGCTCCCCTCTGTCACCAGATCCCCGTAGAGCATGTAGCCGGCGCCGGTCTGACGGCCAAGCCGCACAAGGGAGGCCGGGTTCATCCTGCCCTGCTGATACTCAAGCTGGCCGGTGATGGCTGCCACCTGCCCTTGGTCGACAAAGTGAAAACCGCTCTTGCTCTGGATGAGCTTGCTCATGGCCGCCGCCATGGCGCGGGTGTCCACCGGCTCGCCGGTGCCGTTCTGGGGCGGGGTGAGCAGCAGCACCGGCTGACCGGTTTGCGCCAGTTCCCGCACCTCGGGGGCCTGCACAAAGAGATCGGCCATGGCCTGCGCCAGTCCTGTCGGCGCCACCGGCTTGGGCTGAACGTCCCCGCTATCCGGTTTGGTCACCGGCTTGTCCGGCTGGCTCACTGGCTGATCGGGTTCACTGACAGGAGCCTGAGTACCACCGTAGGGATTGACCGCACAACCGCCCAGCAGCAGGGCCCCCACCATCAACAAGGAACGCAGCTTCATCTTTTCTCTCCGCCAGAAGTCCGTAAACGGGCATCAACACATGCCCGCATGGCGGAGCCCCTGCCCCGCATCCTCCTTATGCTAGGGACAAACCCCGGCGGGGTCGATACGCCCACCACCACAGGGCGACAGAGACTGGCGAACCTGGGCCCACGAAAAAGCTGGCACGGCTCCACCCGATTCCGTTAGGGTAGTGTCGGTAAAACATCAACAGTAACGCAGCGGTAAGCCCGGCGCACAACACGCCGCAACCCGACAGAGATCATCACACTCAAGCAGGAAGCACTATGCAACTCACCCCACCCCAACCGCCTCAGGACGATGATGTTGAAGCGCTGCGCATTGGCCTGACGGGCTACAACGTAAGCCAGGCAGGCCCTCAACTGTACGAACTTCGGCGCGAGCGGATCGCCAGCTTTATCAAGGATAAAGAGGGCAAGGTACACGGCGGCATCATCGCCGACATCAAGTGGGGCTGGCTGCACGTCGACTGGCTCTGGATCGATGAAAGCATCCGTCGCGACGGCTGGGGCGGCCGCCTGCTCGGCGCCATGGAGCAGTACGCCCAAAGCAAGGGCATCAGCAACTACCATCTGGAAACCACCAGTTTTCAGGCCCTCCCCTTCTACCAGAAGCAGGGTTACGAAGTCTTTGGCCAGCTGCCCGATATGCCGCCGGGTCATATCAGTTACTTTCTGAAAAAGCAGGACAAGTGATGGCACTCCCGCGCCTTGCCAATGCCAATATCGTGATCCGCCCGTTCGAACCGGCCGATGCCGACGAGTTTGTCCGCGCAGCCCATGAATCCATCGAAACGGTCGGCAAATGGATAAGCTGGTGCTCCCCTTCATTTACCCGGGAGAGCGCGCTGGCGTGGTTTGCCAGCTGCGAGCAGGATTGTGCGGCGGGACGCGCCTTTGATATGGGCATTTTCTGCGCCACCACCGGCCAGCTGTTGGGTGGCGCAGGTATCAACCAGCGGTCGCCCTGCTCCGTGACTTTGGCTTTCAGCAGTTGGGACTATTTCGACTGGAGATCGTGATGGGGGTTGGCAACAACGCCAGCGAAGCGGTTGCCATCGCTGCAGGGGCCGCCTTTGAATGCCGGGCAAGGAACCGTATCTTTCTTCATGGCCAGCCTCTTGATGCTCATATCTATGCTCTTATTCCAGCTGACTTCTGTAGTAAGGAAGATTATATAGCGTTATCCGAGGTGAACGGTGATAGGCAATCACACCCTCCGTCACCTCTTATATCCGGTAATCCTCTACGTTACGGACGAAATAATAAATATTCTGTCATCTAGCTAGATGATTCATCCGCTATGCTTTCGTGAGGATAAGAGGCGGCTCTGAGTTCTCAGCGGTTGTTCTTTCTAATGAAATAGGTGAAAGCTTTAGCTTCTTAACAATTATTTCAATCACCGGTTCGAAAGCCGCAACAATACCTTTTGAAAGTAATTCATCATCACTCATGTTCTTAATGTATTGACTTACATGTCGCTTACCTTGATGTGTGAAAGCATAATCAACGATAAATCTCTGGTAACCTGACAAATCAGCCTTATATGTAATTGGGCTTATGCCACTATTAAATAGCTCTTTGCGCTTACCATCAGTAAACTTTTGCTCTTCATCAAGAATTTCTTCAAGCCAAGATTGTTCTAATGCATAACTCCAAATACACTCTGGATAGAGGTGTTCCAATTCCACTCTCCACACATAACCTTTAGCCTTAAGTTGCTTAGGAGCTTCATGTGGAGGATAGGTTGCAGCACTAACGGGTGATTGTTGTCCCTTAAAAAATTCTGTTAATTGAGTTTTTGCATCTTTACCAGCTGCATCATCATCCAGAAGGAGAAGCCCTAAAATTTTTGCTTTCTCATGTTTCTGAAGCAAATAAAATGCCTTAGCTCTATCACTAGCAGCATTCGCACTATTATAAGCATTATCTGGAACATCAATAAAAACTTCATCTGCCCTGTTTAAATACTGCAGAACCCTATTAATTACAACACGATCACTAACACCCTCAAGAAATAATCTTGGCTTGGAAGATACTGCCAACTGAGATGACAAAGTACCTAATGTGCTCTTATATTCATCTTCTCTCTCTTGCCATACTTTCCGATGCTCTTCAATTAACGGTGTTACAAGATTTAGAAATCCTGTATTACCGTGAAGATCATACTCACTACATGATTGTAGCTTAGTATCATGTCCCTTTTTATCAACATAATAGCTAATACTCTTTAGGCCCGATGGCAATGAAGAATTAAACGAAAGTGAGTATATAGCAGGTGAGTGTGTTGTTATAAATATCTGCGTATGCTTCTTCGCCGCCTCAACTAACTGGTTATTAAGTTCAAAGCACGTTGAGAATTCAACATTATTTTCAGGTTCTTCAAATCCCCAGATCTGAGGCCGGATAGTTATTTTTGCGCCAATGCTTTGCTGTTTCAGAGCAATAAATGAAAGCATCATGGGGATATGCCTGATTTTTATCCCATCACCTCTGCGGCTTAAAGGTATATTGTCGGCTTTAAACTCAAGGGCGCCAAAGATATTTCTTAAATTTTGAGGGAGTTTAATTTCATTATTGCTACTAGCGAAGACAGTATCAATCTCCCCCATCAACTCACTGATATGCTCATTGATCTCTTGCTCAAAACTATTCGCTGAAGCGTGCAATCCTTGTTCAGATGAAATAGCTAGCACATCGTATAACTTACCTTGCAGGTCTCGAAAAAAATTAGCATCCTTAATTGCTGGTATATATATGTAGTTAATACTTTTCAACAGGCTAGGTATTTTACTCCTTTTAGGAAAATTCTTTTTGTTTACTACGACGCCACTTTTAATTTCACAGTGCTGTTGCACTTCAGCGTGAAAACCATCCGCACGCCATGTTTTACTCCAATATACGGTGTCAGGTTGCTCTGGCTTGCGATAACTTCGCGGAAGTTTAAGAACTAACTCGACTTTAATTTCCTTCGCTTTCCTTTGCTGCACAATAGCATTAATATTAAAATCAGATTGAAAATTATAGTCAGCATCGGCATCAGTCTTACCATTAAAAAATAAATTCAATGCTCTAAGAAGATTTGATTTTCCTGCGTCATTTTTACCCACCAGAGTGGTAATTTCTTCCGTTGATATTGTCTCTTTACGTATAGAGCGAAAGTTAGTTATGGTAATCTGTCTGATCATGATATATGCCAAAATTGCCAACTTATGAGTATTGTATGGCATATTTATGATAAGTCTAGATATTCTACTGATGGTTAATAGCTTTCACGTTCCTCATTTCTCATTGCACCTCGTTTATTGCATGAAGAAACCAATTTATCTGATTAGAACAGCTGGCAACTCATAAACAACAGCAGCAAGCATCTCGTATGTTGTTGGGCTTCGCTACGCTCAGCGCCAACCTACCACAGATGTAGGTTGCGGCTGAGCTTGCGAAGCCCAACGTTTACCGCGAATAGCTATTGAGTTTCGGCATCACACTCCCCGATCTGCGTATGGCAAAGTGAAATCACCCTCTATCTCCCCAAAAACGGTTCCCAGTCCTTAAACACCGGCTGCAACCCCGCCTGCCGCACAGCGGCGGCGACTTCACCGACCGGGCGATCGTCGTGGATGGCGAACTGCTCCAGCTCCTCTTTATCCCCCTCGGCATAGCCACCCGGTTGGGTGCGCGACTCGGCCGACATCTGGGTGATGCCAAGGCGCACCGCGCCGTTGCGAAACGCCGGCGATTCCCGGGTCGAGAGGGACAAGTCCAGCGTGGGCGAGAAGAGGCGCCAGGCGCAGATAAGCTGGGCCAGCTGGCGATCCGACATGACCACGGCAGGCTCCAGCCCACCGGTGCAGGGGCGCAGGCGCGGGAAGGAGAGGGAATAGCGGCTCTGCCAGTGGTGACGCTCAAGCCAGCTCAGATGCTCGGCGACAAAGTAGCTGTCGGCGCGCCAGTCCGAGGAGAGACCGATCAGCGCCCCCAAGCCGATTTTGTCGATACCGGCGCGGCCCAGCCGATCCGGCGTGGCAAGGCGCCATGCGATATCCCGCTTGTTGCCGCGCAGGTGGTGGCGGGCGTAGGTGGGGGCGTGGTAGGTCTCCTGATAGACCATAACGGCGTCGAGGCCGAGGCTCTTCAGTTCGGCATATTCGGCCTGCGAGAGGGGCTGCACCTCCATCCCTACCGTGCTGAAGTGGCGGCGGATGATGGGCATCACCTCGCGAAAATAGGCGAGCCCCACCTTGTGCTCGTGCTCGCCGGTCACCAGCAGCACGCTGTCAAAGCCGCGCGCCTTGATGGCCAGACATTCGCGCTCTATTTCCTCTGCATTCAAGGTCTTGCGCTTGAGGCGGTTGCTCATGGAGAAGCCGCAGTAGGTGCAGTCGTTGGCGCAGAGGTTCGACAGATAGAGCGGCACATAGAAGCCGATGGTGTTGCCAAAGCGCTGGCGGGTCAGCCGCTCGGCCTCGGCTGCCATCTGCGGCAGATACGCCTCGGCGGCAGGGGAGATCAACGCCATAAAATCGGCCAGGGTACGGCGGGGGGCACTCAGGGCGCGAGCCACATCGGCGGCAGTTTTGGCGCGGATCTGCATGCCGATATCGTCCCAATCAAGTTCGTACCAGCGGTCGAGAAAGGAAGGCTCCTTAGCCCTCACCCCCAGCCCCTCTCCCAGAGGGAGAGGGGGGCAAACCTCTGGCTGCCCTTGGGGCAAGGGGGAGATGTTCATGGTCGCCCCTGTTTCATGACTCATAACGCCCCCAGAAAATCGGTCAGCGGGCTGGAGGCTTGGGCCTGCAGGGCGCGCGCACCGAGACCGGCTTCATAGGCGCTGCGACCTGCGGTGCAGGCCAGTGCAAAGGCGCGGCCCATGGCGACCGGGTCGCCGCTCACCGCGATGGCGGTGTTGACCAGCACGGCATCGGCGCCCAGCTCAAAGGCGGCGGCGGCGTGGCTCGGCGCACCGATCCCCGCATCCACCACCACAGGCACATTGGCCTGCTCGACGATGATGGAGAGAAACTCCCGGGTCACCAGCCCCTGATTGGAACCGATGGGCGCACCCAGCGGCATCACGGCGGCACAGCCCACCTCTTCCAGCCGCTTGCAGAGTACAGGGTCGGCGCCACAGTAGGGCAGCACCACAAAGCCCTCTTTCACCAGCTGCTCGGCGGCTTTCAGCGTCTCGATGGGATCGGGCAGCAGATAGCGCGGATCGGGGTGGATCTCCAGCTTCAGCCAGTTCGTCCCCAGCGCCTCCCGGGCGAGATGGGCGGCAAATACCGCCTCGGCGGCGGTCTTGGCGCCGGAGGTGTTGGGCAGCAGCTTGACCCCGAGTTGCAGCAAGGGGCTCAGGATATCGTCGTGGGCCTTTCCCGGTTCGAGCCGCTTGATGGCCATGGTGACCAGTTGGGAGCCACTCGCCTCGATGGCGGCGGCCATCAGATCCGGGCGGGCAAACTTGCCGGTGCCGGTAAAGAGGCGCGATGAGAAGGTGTGATCGGCAATTGTCAGCATGTCAGCCTCCGGCCACTGCGATAAGAAGAGATGAGGTTCCACCGCAAGGCAGAGCACTCGAAGATGGGATCGCAAGCATCATGGGTCAGCCTCCCGCTATGGCGGTGAAGAGGTGAAGTTCATCCCCGTCATTGAGACGGGTCTCGGCCCAGCGGCCACGGGGCAGCACGGCGCCGTTGAGGGCCACCGCTACTCCTTGGGGACTGACCCCCTGCGCGGCCAGCAGGTCGGCCACGCTCTGCCCTGCCGCCAGCTGCTGGGCTTTATCGTTGAGTCGGATGGTCAAGGTCATGGGGTGATCTCCTTATCGTGTGTCGCGCATTGGCGCTGCCCGCAGACCGGGCAATCGGGATCGGGGGCCAGCGTGAGGGTCTGCCACTGATGGGTCAACGCATCGAAACGGCGCAATGTACCAGCGACCGGGCTTGCCATCCCGAGCAGCAGTTTCAGCGCCTCCAGCGCCTGCAAAGAGCCCATCACCCCGACCAACGGGCCGGTGACGCCGCTGGTCTCGCAGCTCTGGGAGAGCTTGGTATCCAGCGGGTAGAGGCAGGCGTAGCAGGCATGATCCGTACCTGTTCGCACCATCAACTGCCCCTGCCAACCCACCGCCGCGGCGGAGATCCAGGGCTTGCCCTGCTCCACGCAGGCGGCGTTGATGGCCTGGCGGGTGGCGAGGTTGTCGCAGCAGTCGATCACCAGATCTACCTCGGCCACAAACTCCGGCAGGCTGGCGGCATCGAGCCGCTGGTTGATGGCAATCAGCTCCACCAGCGGGTTGTGGGCAACCAACCGCTCGCGGGCCAGCTCCGCCTTGGAGTGGTTCACCGCCTCGCTATCGAACAGGATCTGGCGCGGCAGATTGCTGGAATCGACCGTATCGCCATCGGCCAGCCACAAGGTGCCCACCCCGGCCCCGGCCAGATAGAGGGCGAGCGGCGAGCCGAGCCCGCCCAAGCCGACGAGCAGCACGGACTTATCTTTCAGCCGCGCCTGCCCCGCCTCCCCCACTTCCGCCAGCATCAGCTGGCGGCCATATCTCAGATACTCTTTGTCACTAAGAGAAGCGGCATCAGAGCGCATGTTCTGCCTCCCGTATAACGGTGGCCGAGCGTGGCTCATCCCCCGCTCCCACGGCCGCGAGCAGCCGCTCGGTCGCCCCCTGCCAGTCGTCGCTGGCCGTGATGGCCGAGACCAGCGCAATACTTCCGACCCCGCTTGCCTTGACCGCCGCCACCCGATCCTCGCTGATGCCGCCGATGGCCACCGTCGGCCACTCCGCCATCAGGGCGCGGTAGCGATGCAGCCGCACCAGCCCCTGCGGGCGCGAAGGCATCGCCTTGGTGTTGGTCGGGAAGATATGACCCAACGCCATATAGGAGGGGGCCAGCTCGCGCGCCCGCATCAGCTCGAAGTAGCCGTGGGTGGAGATGCCAAGGCGCAGCCCGGCCGCCTGAATGGCGGCGAGATCCGCCGTCTCCATATCCTCCTGCCCCAGATGCACGCCCCAGGCGCCCGCCTCGATGGCCTGTTGCCAGTAGTCGTTGATAAAGAGCCGCGCCCCATGGCGGCGACCAAGCGCCACAGCATCGCGAATGGCCGGTGCCACCTCTGCGGCAGGCAGATTCTTGATCCGCAGCTGGATGGTCTTGACCCCTGACCCCAGCAGGCGGCGCAGCCACTTGACCGAATCCACCACCGGATAGAGGCCGAGGTTGTGTTCGGTCGGCGCGAAGGGGCCATCCGGCAGGCGGGCGCTACTTGTCTCATAAAGTCCGAAGCGGCGATCGAGCATTGAGCCCGCCAACACGGCGCGGGGGAAGTGGGCAAGACTGCTCGGCCAACCGAGATGGGCGATGGGGCCGGGGCCTGCGCCCACTCCCTGCGCTGCAGCCAAGCCCTGTTGCAGGTAGGCACGCGCCAGGGTGATGGCGTCCTCCACCGGATAATCCTGCGCCACCACGGCGGCTATGGCGCTGGCGTAGCAGCAGCCGGTGCCGTGGCCGTGGCGGGTATTCAGGCGCGGTGCGGCGAGCCAGAATTCGCGGGTCTCATCCTGGTAGTAGTCGAGGCAGAGATCGCCGCTCCACTCCAGATGACCCCCCTTGACCAGCACGGCACGGGCGCCCAGTTCGCGCAGACGGCGGGCGGCGAGGCGCACCAGCTCGGGGCTGCTGACCGGCAAGCCGGTCAGGGCTTCCAGCTCGGGGCCGTTGGGGGTGATGAGTGACAGACGTGGCAGCAGCTGTTCGCGCACCGCCTCCAGCATATTGGGCTCCGCCATCGGGGTGCCGGTGCTGGCGATGGCCACCGGATCGTAGACCACGAAGGGGGCCTCGATGGCAGCCAGTCGGCGGGCCAGCACCTCGACGTGAAGCCGGGTTGGCAGCAGGCCGATCTTGATGGCGGCAGGCGGCAGATCGACGCCGAGTGCGTCGATCTGGGCGGTGAAGGTCTGCATCAGTACGGGGTCGACCATCTTCACCGCCACCGAGTTCTGGGCGGTGATGGCGGAGATGACCGAGCAGCCGTGCACGCCGAGGTCGTGCAATGTGTGCAAGTCGGCCTGAATGCCGGCACCGCCGCCGGAGTCGGAACCGGCGATGGTCCAGACAACTGGGCGGGAGTCCGTCACAGGCGGCAGATCGGCGGGGCTGACAGCCCCGCTTGCGCTGCTCACGCCTCCTCCCCTGCGGCCTGTTTCAGTGCCGCCGCCTGATGGTAGATCTCGCCGCCAGTCTCCTTGAAGGTCTCGGCCATGCGGGCCATGCCGCTCTCCACCTGAGCCACTACCTGCTCCTGCTGGCCATCCATGCCGACCAGCTTGATCTCCACAGCCTCCAGCTTTGCTGCGTAGTCACGCACATCCTGAGTGATCTTCATGGAGCAGAACTTGGGCCCGCACATGGAGCAGAAGTGGGCCACCTTGCCGGACTCCTGCGGCAGGGTCTCGTCGTGGTAGGCACGGGCGGTGTCGGGATCCAGCGCCAAGTTGAACTGATCCTCCCAGCGGAACTCGAAACGCGCCTTGGACATGGCGTTGTCGCGGATCTGGGCACCCGGATGCCCCTTGGCCAGATCGGCGGCGTGGGCGGCGATCTTGTAGGTAATCAGCCCCTGCTTCACATCCTCCTTGTTGGGCAGCCCCAGATGCTCCTTGGGGGTGACGTAGCAGAGCATGGCGCAGCCGTACCAGCCGATCAGCGCGGCGCCAATGCCGGAGGTGAAGTGATCGTAACCCGGTGCGATATCGGTGGTGAGCGGGCCGAGCGTATAGAAAGGCGCCTCGTGGCAGTGCTCCAGTTGCTCGGTCATGTTGCGCTCGATCATGTGCATCGGCACATGACCCGGCCCCTCGATCATCACTTGCACGTCGTATTCCCACGCGATCTTGGTCAGCTCGCCCAGAGTGCGCAGCTCGGCGAACTGGGCCTCATCGTTGGCGTCATAGACGGAGCCCGGGCGCAGACCGTCACCAAGGGACAGGGCCACGTCATAGGCGGCGCAGATCTCGCAGATTTCGCGGAAGTGCTGGTAGAGGAAGTTCTCCTTGTGGTGGGAGAGGCACCACTTGGCCATGATGCTGCCGCCGCGCGACACGATACCGGTGAGGCGCTTGGCGGTCATCGGCACAAAGCGCAGCAAGACGCCGGCGTGGATGGTGAAGTAGTCCACCCCCTGCTCGGCCTGCTCCAGCAGGGTGTCGCGGAACAGCTCCCAGGTGAGCTCTTCGGCGATGCCGTTGGTCTTCTCCAGCGCCTGATAGATGGGCACGGTGCCGATGGGCACCGGGCTGTTGCGCAGGATCCACTCGCGGGTCTCGTGGATATAGCGACCGGTGGAGAGATCCATCACGGTGTCGGCGCCCCAGCGGGTGGACCAGACCAGCTTCTCTACCTCCTCTTCGATGCTGGAGGTGACCGCCGAGTTGCCGATGTTGGCGTTGATCTTCACCAGAAAATTGCGGCCGATGATCATCGGCTCCGCTTCCGGGTGGTTGATGTTGCTGGGGATGATGGCGCGGCCGGCGGCCACCTCATCGCGCACGAATTCAGGGGTGATGTTCTGGGGCAGACGGGCACCGAAATCGCGGCCCGGATGCTGGGTGCGCAGGAGCTCGGAGCGCACCCGCTCGCGCCCCATGTTCTCGCGAATGGCGATAAATTCCATCTCGGGGGTGACGATGCCGGCACGGGCGTAGTGGAGCTGGGTGACCCGGCGACCCAGCTTGGCACGGCGCGGTTTCGGCAGATGCTCGAAGCGCAGATGATCCAGCCCCTCGTCGGCCAGCCGCTCCTGAGTGAAGGTGGAGCTGAGCCCCGGCAGTTCGTCGGTGTCATCGCGCTCCAGCACCCAGTTTTCCCGCAGGCGCGGCAGGCCGCGGCGCACGTCGATGGCGACCCCCTCCTCCCCGTAACGGCCCGAGGTGTCATAGACCGGCACCGGCTCGTTGGGCTCGAACCGGGGGTCTTCTTTGGTGCCGCCGACGAAGGTGTCGGCCAGCTGGATCTCCCGCAGCGGGACACGAATATCGGGGCGGGAGCCTTCGATAAAAATGCGACGGGAGTTGGGATGAGCCATCCCTTTGAGGCTGTCGATAAAGGCCTGAGCGCTGGAGCGCTGCTCGCGGCGGCTGGATTTGGCGGTATCAGATACAGAAGTAGACATAGCAAAACTCACATTAACTGGTTGAAGTTATGGGTGTTTGCTTGTCTGGAGTTCGAGGAGAAGATGAACTTGCGGCGGGGTGTTTATCTCGGGAGGGAGTGCGCGCGGGATAGATCTCCGCGCTGCTGTTCTGCCGCTTCCCGCTCTCTGCACGCTGTGGGCAAGGCGCCCCACGTGCTGGACAACCGGACGGGACAGACTCCCTCCTGTGCGCCCTGACCCATCAGGGTTACCCCTTCGATGAGCGGAAGAGGCTTGTTCCTCCTCCGGCGCGGTAACCCGCAAGTTACCCTTGTTCCCTTCGCAGGTTTTAACCTGATCAGGTTCCACGGATCCCGAATTAACGGTCTCAGCTTCGCGTCGTTCGACGGTCAGCACTCCGACAAGATGGCGCCAGTATAAGGGGGAAAATTTAAAGCACAAGCCGTTAACAATCTGGCCAACACGCCTCTTTCGACAAATGAGTGAACGATGCCTCGCTCACGGGGCCACCCCAAACAGAGGTCAAACCTGCGTTGGCATCACCTTGGCAAGCCATAGCTTCCCGCTGTGATCATTCAGGTACAGGAGGACAAAAAGAGGGAAAATCGAGGGGCGCAGGGCAAGTACAGCGTCTTGCGCAGAACAGAAACAGGCCCCTATGAAAGGGGCCTGAGAGGGAGGTTATTGAACCGGCACTATGGTCAGGGATACATTGCCAAACCCTTCGTTGGCAAGGGCCTCGCTGTCCAGATCCACACCGGTAAGCGCCACCTCATCGGCAGAGGCACTGCGCAGCTGGGCAGCCTTCGCGGAACGGGTCTGGGGCTGACCGATTTCGATATCGCCGGCAAACTGGCTCTCGGCATAGAAGTCACCGGTCACTGCCGAACGGATCGGGCGCAGCACACGACCCAGGTTATTCTGCATGGTCGACAAACCATACTCGCTGATGGTCCAGTTCCAGTCCCACCACTTCACTTCACCCGGGATATAACGCTTGTCCCACTGATAGCGGATGCTGCTCGCCTTGTCGCGGAACGGGCCGACGGCAAAGGTGTGCTCCCAGGTCGGACGATTCTCCGGATGGGTATACCAGGCATTGCCGCCCCAACGCAGGAAGCCCTTCATGGTCAGGTCATAATTGACCTCGGCCTTGAACTCGTAGGGGTAGGAGATGTTGGACTTGTAGAGGGCAACCCGCACCGGCAGGCTGGAGTGAGGCGGCACCGTGGGGCGCGCTTCAACCGAGACGGTCTCGGTGGTCGAGCCCCCGTGTTGGGAAGCCCAGCTCTGGCTCGCCGCAATCTCGATGGCAAGCTCGGTCTCACCCACCAGCGGCCACTGGAACTTGTTCTTGGTGGTCACCTTCTCGCTCAGACTGTAGGTGTCGGTCTTCGACCAGTTGGTGGCCTTGTCGTACTTCAGGGTCACCACCACCTGCTGGGGCAGGTCGGTGTAGTTGGTCGCATTGGCCGTGATGGTCTTGACCAGCTGCTTGCCGCTCTCGGTGACCTGACCATGGCTGAAGGAGTCGGGTTCCAGGGTATATGAGAAGTTGCTTACCTTGATGGAACTCTTCTCCCCGCAACGATATCCGGAGCAGCCGCCGTCATTATTTCCCTTTATCAACCAGCCATCACCAACCCGGGTAACATCCATATCTTCCCCGACATAAGGGCTATGATTCCCACCCACCCAGGCGTATCCCAAATAATGGGCGAGATAACTGACTGGCTTGATAAAATAATCATTATCATGGACAAGCCGCCATTGCACATCGACCTCATCACCCGCTGGAATATTCCAGTCAGAGAGTGTCGGTATTTCTCCGGAAACCGGTGAGTTGGGATAACACCAGGTTTCTCCGGCAGTGCCCTGTTTGATTTCGCCATTATATCCCGGCCCCATAATCACCCAGCGATCCGCCAGCCCGGTGATCTGCCACTGCCCCATGCGGCTGACCAGATTACCCTTGATACTCATGGCTTCATCGCGGGTCAGAGGACGGTAACCACTGGCACAGACGCCCGTGCCAAGACCCGCCCACTTGACCTGATCAGGGTAGACAGGTTCAGCCGCCTGCACCTGAGCGAGCATCAATGAAGACGCAAAAAACGCCAGATTGGCGGTAATTATTCTATTCATCATTTATCCCTCTTTCAGACATGCGATAATTGTTATTGTGTAGAAATATCCTTTTTCATTTGACAGGGATGGACTCCGACAAAACCTGACACAAATAAAATAAACCACCAAAAAACATCCATGACAAACAAAATAATGGTGATACAGGAAAATAATTAGAGCGATGACTTTATTGAGGAATAAATCATAAATATTGTGACAGTCATTATTTAATGGCTGCCACAATATGGTGAAACCATATTAAATAAGAAGATGCTGAATTACTCTTCCGGATTGATCACTTCAATTCCCTGCAATATTCCATCCGCCGAACGGATCAATACCAGCTCGCTCCCGGCATGCAGATCGGCGGCCGAGCCGTTGACCCAGCGCACCTGCGGATTGAGTCGCACAGTGCCCAGGGTGGCCAGCGTGAGCTGCCGGTCATCGAAGGATTGCAGGCGATCTTGCGCCCGCAGCCAGGGCTGATTGGCCAGCGGGGCTCTGGCGGCCAACAGCTCAATCCGGGTGGCAACGCCATTAGCCACCAGCAGGGCGAGCTGGTCGCCGGGTTTGAGTGGCTGCGGCCAAATATCCCCCTGCCGCCAAACAGCGGCACTGCCCTGCTCCACCTCGGCCCCCTGAAATTGCAGGCGGATGCCGTCGCTGTGCTCCAGCTCCACCAGCCACAATTCGTTGGCTCCCGCCTGCGCCGCCCAGAGCGGTACACCCAGCATCCATGCACACCACTTTCTCGATTGTTCCATCTTCGTTCGTCCCTGAACAAAAAGCCCATGCTGGACAAGCATGGGCTTCATTCGGGAGCATTTCTAATCGGAACGCAGAGATCGGATCAGTCATCCTCGCGGCAGCGGCTCAGGCGCATGCCGTCAAACTTGCACTCCAGCTCAAGCCAGCGCCCTTCAAACGGCGCCAGACTGTTATCCGAAGTGGTGTAGCCCCAGATCCGCCCCCCTTCCACCGGCCCCTCCAGATCCATCTCGTCCTTGTCATCTTCGTCGAGGGCTTCGACCTTGCGCACATAGCGCACGCCGTTCTCCACCACCCCCTTCATCTCGACCCAGGTACCGCCGAGATCATCCTCGTTGAGCCAATCCTTGAAGCGGGTCTGGTCGTCGATCACGAACGGCATGCCGTTGACCATCAACTGGCCAAGCTGCCAGGTGGTGCGGCCGGTCAGTTTGAATTCGGTCGCCTGTGCGGTGCCAAGTGGCAACAAGATCAACAGCAGGAGGGCGCAGAGAGACTTCTTCATCAGGGATCCTCGGGGTTACACTGGCAAACAGGATGCCGAATCCGGTGTGAAAAGAGCGTGAAACGCTCGCCAACCAGGAGAGCAAAGCATGAAGATTTTGGTAGTGGAAGACAATCCTCAGGTGGCGGAAACCATCATGGATTATCTGGAGCTGGCCGGTCACCGCCTCGATTGTGCCTATCACGGTCAGGCGGCGCTGCAACTGCTGGAGGAGCAGCGTTTTGACGTCATCATCATGGACGTGATGATGCCACGCCTCGATGGGCTCAGCACAGTGGCGCGCCTGCGCGAGCAGGGGATTGCCACTCCCGTGCTGTTTCTCACCGCCCGCGACAGCCTGGAGGACAAGCTGGCAGGCTTCAAGGCGGGAGGGGATGACTATCTGGTCAAGCCGTTCGCCATGGAGGAGCTGGAGGTGCGGCTGCAAGCCCTCAGCCTGCGCGGCCCGCGCGGCGATGTGGGGGCCATCAGCTTTGGCGATCTGACGGTCGATGTCGCCAGCGGCCGCGCCACCCGCGCCGGTGAGCCCCTCAAGCTCGGCAAGATCCCGTTCCGGATCCTCGCCCTGCTGGCCCGCCGCGCCCCCGCCATCGTCAGCCGTCAGGAGGTGCTCGACACCGTCTGGGGGGATGAGGAGCCCGACTCCGATGCCCTGCGCAGCCATATCTACGCCCTGCGCAACGCGCTCGACAAACCCTTCCCCACTCCCATGCTGGAGACCCTGCACGGCCAGGGCTACCGACTGGTGAGCGCATGAGCCTGCCGAGCCTGCGCCGCCGCCTGATCATGGCACTCGGCGGCGCCGGGGTGGTGCTGCTGATCCTGCTCTCCGGCCTGATGCTGGTGGCCGAGGACAAGATGGAAGAGCTGAGCCTGCGCCACTGGCTGGAAGCCGAAGTGACCCGCTACAGCGATGACTGGCTGCGACTCGGCCCGGCCGCCGCAGCCCCGAGCCCCAGACAGTTCTCCAGCTACTGGACCGAGGCGGGCCGCCTGCCGAAATGGCTGAAGCCCTACCAGACCCCCGGCTTTTTCGAACATCAGCTGGGCAAGGAGGACAAACACTTTCTGGTGGCCCGTCACCCCTCCGGCGAGGGACTGCTCTATCTGGTGTTCAACGACGACGCCGATGACTACCTCGACCCCTACGAAGACAAGCTGCATCTGGCGACCCGGCTGATCGGGCTGGCGCTGCTGCTCGCCTGCCTCGGCTTCGGCATCTGGCTGGTACGCCATATCACAGGGCCGCTGCAACGGCTGCAACAGAGGGTCGCCCACCTCACCCCGGATCAGGCTGATTTCGAGCCCGACGCCCCCTGGCAGGAGCTGCGGGATATCGAGCTGGCGCTGCTGGCCGGCAAACAGGAGGTGAGCGCAGTGTTCGCCCGCGAGCAGGAGTTCAGCCGTTTCGCCAGCCACGAGCTGCGCACCCCCAACATGGTGATCCAGGGCTCGGCGGCCCTGCTCGGCAAGGTGACGGACTTGCCCGCACCGGCCGCCCGCGCCACCACCCGCATCCGCGCCGCCGCCGACGAGATGGCGCTGCTCACCGAGACCTTCCTGCTGCTGGGCCGCAAGGAGGCAGTGGAGCGACCGCTGCAACAGGTCACCCCGCTGATCCGTCAGGAGCTGGCCCGCCTCGCTCCGCTGTTGCAGCGGGAGGCCCTCGATATCCGGCTGAACCTGGACGAGAGCAGCGAAGTAAACGCCCCCCTCTCCCTGCTCGCCATCGCCCTCGGCAACCTGCTGAAAAATGCCCTGAGCTATGCCGAGGGACATATCGACATCGAGCTGTGTGGCCCGGTGCTCACCATCAGCAACCCGACGGCGGCGGCGCCGGATCAGATCCTCGGCTACGGCTGTGGCCTCACCATCATTCAGCGCATCTGCGAGAAGCTGGGCTGGCAGATCGACACCCGGCTCGAGGATGGCGTATTCAGCGCAAGGCTGGCGATGATCACTGCCGAACAGTTCCCTCTCCCTTTGGGAGAGGGTTAGGGTGAGGGCGCAGTGGCACCGCCAACCCACCAGCCAGATAGCAACAAGGCGCCCGAGGGCGCCCTGTTTCTATCTGATGGATGCAAGCGTTAGGCTCACTCCGCCGGTTTATTCTTGCGGCTCGCCTTGAGTTCGAGGAACTCGATGATCTTGCCGGCCACATCCTTGCCGGAGGCGGCTTCCACCCCTTGCAGGCCGGGGGAGGAGTTGACCTCCAGCACCAGCGGGCCACGGGCGCTGCGCAGGATATCGACCCCCGCTACATCCAGCCCCATGATCTTGGCGGCCTGCACCGCGGTGGCTCGCTCTTCCGGAGTGATCTTGATCGCCTCGGCGGTGCCGCCACGGTGCAGGTTGGAGCGAAACTCCCCCGGCTGGGCCTGGCGGCGCATGGCGGCAACCACCTTGCCGTTGACCACCAGACAGCGGATATCGGCGCCATTGGCCTCGCGGATATACTCCTGCACCAGAATGTTGTTGTTGGTCTGGATAAAGGCCTCGATCACGCTCTCGGCGGCCTTCTGGGTCTCGCAGAGCACCACGCCAATCCCCTGGGTTCCCTCCAGCAGTTTCACCACCAGCGGCGCCCCGCCCACCATGGTGATGAGGTCGGGCACGTCGTGGGTGCTGTGGGCATAGCCGGTGATGGGCAGGCCGATACCGTGGCGGGAGAGCAGCTGCATCGCCCGCAGCTTGTCGCGGGAACGGCTGATGGCCACCGAGCTGTTGAGGGCCATGGTGTTCATCATCTCGAACTGACGCAGCACGGCGGTGCCGTAGGCGGTAATGCTGGCCCCGATCCGCGGGATCACGGCGTCATAACTTCCCAGCTCCCCACCCTCGTAGTGAATGGAAGGGTTGTGGGAAGCGATATTCATATAGCAGCGCAGGGTGTCGAGCACCTCTACCTGATGACCGCGCGCCTGTGCCACCTCGACCAGACGGCGGGTGGAGTAGTTTTTCGGCTCACGGGATAAAATGGCGATCTTCATGACAATTCCGCTAGAAGGCTGTGCCTGGGCAGGATGGGGCGGGAGAGTATAAGGTGCCACAGCGCCAAGACAACGCCAATTGTTTATCCTGACAACAAGACAAACCACACCAAACCGCACGCTACCACATCACTGTGACCAACAGGTTAAACGGCGGCTCTGCGCAGATTGTTCAACCCGAGCAAGGATGCCGCCGTTTCTCGTTAAAGATCAACCGATGTCACGCGGGAGTCAGTTCAGGTTGGGCCCCAGCCAGCGCTCGGCCTCGGCCAGCGTCATCCCCTTGCGGGCGGCGTAATCTTCCACCTGATCTTGCTGGATCTGCGCCACCGCGAAGTATTTGCTCTCGGGGTGGGAGAAGTACCAGCCCGACACCGCCGCCCCCGGCCACATGGCGTAGGATTCGGTCAGCTGCATGCCGATAGCCTGCTCCACCTCCAGCAGTTCCCAGATGCTCCCCTTCTCGGTGTGCTCCGGGCAGGCCGGATAACCGGGGGCCGGGCGGATGCCCTGATAGTTTTCGCGGATCAGCTCCTCGTTGCTGAGGGCCTCGTCGGGAGCATAACCCCAATGAACCTTTCGCACCTGCTCGTGCAGATACTCGGCAAAGGCTTCGGCCAGACGGTCGCACACCGCCTGAATAAGGATGGCGTTGTAGTCATCGTGCTGCGCCTTGTAGGCCTTGGCGATGGCCTCCTCACCGATGCCGCCGGTCACCGCGAAGGCGCCGATCCAGTCGGGCTTGCCGCTCTCTTTCGGCGCCACATAGTCCGCCAGACAGTAGTTGGGGAAGCCCTGCTTCTCGCTCTGCTGGCGCAGGTGGTGCAGCACCTTGATGACCTCGGTGCGCGATTCGTCGCTGTAGACCTCGATGCTGTCCCCTACCGCGTTGGCGGGGAACAGACCGATCACCCCGGCGCAGCGCACGCTCTGATCCTTTTCCAGCTGATCCAGCATGGCGTTGGCATCGGCAAACAACCTGGTCGCCTCCTCGCCAATGATCTCGTCCTCAAGGATGCGTGGATACTTGCCCGCCAGCTCCCAGCTGAGGAAGAACGGCGTCCAGTCGATGTAGGGGCGCAGTACCGAAATGGCCACATCTTCGAACTTCTGCACCCCGAGCTCGCGGGGCTTGGGTGGCTGGTAGCCAACCCAATCCAGCTGATGCCGGTTGGCACGGGCATGGGCCAGACTGACCGGGCGGGAGCGCGGCTGCTTGCGGGCATGCTGATCCCGGGCGATCTCGTACTCCTTGTCGATGCGGGCGACAAACGCCTCCTTGAGATCCGGGCTGAGCAGGCTCTGGGCCACCCCCACCGCGCGGGAGGCGTTGGAGACATAGACCACAGGCTCCGAGTAGTTCTGCTCGATCTTCACCGCAGTGTGGGCCTTGGAGGTGGTGGCACCGCCGATCAAGAGCGGCAGCTTGAAGCCCTGACGCTCCATCTCCTTGGCCACGTGCACCATCTCGTCCAGCGACGGGGTGATGAGACCCGACAACCCGATGATATCGGCGCCGACCTCCCGCGCAGTCTTGAGAATGGTCTCGCAGGAGACCATGACCCCGAGGTCGACAATCTCGAAGTTGTTGCACTGCAGCACTACCCCGACGATGTTCTTGCCGATGTCGTGCACATCCCCCTTCACGGTCGCCAGCACGATTTTGCCGTTGCTGGAGCCACCCGACTTTTCTGCCTCGATATAGGGTTGCAGATAGGCCACCGCCCGCTTCATCACCCGCGCCGATTTCACCACCTGCGGCAGGAACATCTTGCCCGCGCCGAACAGGTCGCCGACCACGTTCATACCATCCATCAACGGCCCTTCGATGACGTGCAGCGGCTTCTCGGCGCCAGCGCGCGCCTCTTCGGTATCCTCTTCGATAAAGTCGGTGATCCCCTTGACCAGCGCGTGCTCCAGCCGCTTGCCCACCGGCCAGCTGCGCCACTCCTGATCCCGCGGATCCTCGGCCTGGGCACCGGCACCGCGATACTTCTCGGCGATGGCCAGCAGCTCCTCGGTGGCGTTGTCATTGAGGTTGAGCACCACCGCCTCGACCTTCTCTTTCAGCTCCGCCGGAATGTCTTCATAGATGGCGAGCTGACCGGCGTTGACGATCCCCATGTCCATGCCGTTCTTGATGGCGTGGTAGAGGAAGACGGCGTGAATGGCTTCGCGCACCGGCTCGTTGCCACGAAACGAAAACGAGACGTTGGAGACGCCGCCGGAGATCATGGCGTGGGGCAGGTGCGTCTTGATGTCCTTCACCGCCTCGATGAAGTCCACCGCGTAGTTGTTGTGTTCGTCGATGCCGGTCGCCACCGCGAAGATGTTGGGATCGAAGATAATGTCTTCCGGCGGGAAACCGACCTGATCCACCAGGATCCGGTAGGCACGCTGGCAGATCTCGAACTTGCGGGCGCGGGTGTCGGCCTGCCCCGCCTCATCGAACGCCATCACGATGACGGCGGCGCCGTAGCGGCGCAGCAGTTTCGCCTGCTGAATGAACTTCTCCTCCCCCTCTTTCATGGAGATGGAATTGACCACCGGCTTGCCCTGCACGCACTTGAGGCCCGCCTCCAGCACCTCCCACTTGGAGGAGTCGATCATCACCGGCACCCGGGCGATATCCGGCTCACCGGCGATGAGGTTGAGGAAGCGCACCATGGCCGCTTCGGCGTCCAGCATCCCCTCGTCCATATTGATGTCGATGATCTGGGCGCCGTTCTCTACCTGCTGCTTGGCAACATCGAGCGCCTCGTCGTAGAGCCCCTCCTTGATCAGCCGCTTGAACTTGGCCGAACCGGTAACGTTGGTGCGCTCACCCACGTTCACGAACATGGACTCGGGGGTGATGATAAGGGGCTCGAGACCTGACAGGCGGCAGGCCACCGCCAGCTCGGGCAGCACACGCGGCTTGATGCCCGCCACGGCGTCGGCCATGGCGCGGATATGGGTCGGGGTGGTGCCGCAACAGCCACCGACCAGGTTGAGAAAGCCGCTTTGGGCCCACTCGCGGATATGCTCCGCCATCTCGACGGCATCGAGGTCGTACTCGCCGAACGCATTGGGCAGACCGGCGTTGGGGTGGGCGCTGACGCAGGATTCGCTGATGCGAGACAGCTCCTCCACATACTGGCGAAGCTCGTCCGGCCCCAACGCACAGTTGAGGCCGAACGACACCGGTTTGACGTGACGCAGCGAGTGGTAGAAGGCTTCGGTGGTCTGGCCGGAGAGGGTTCGGCCGGAGGCATCGGTAATGGTGCCGGAGATCATCACCGGCAGGCTGTAGCCCAGCGCCTCGAACACCCCTTCCACCGCGAAGGCGGCGGCCTTGGCGTTGAGGGTATCGAAGATGGTTTCGATCAGGATGATGTCAGCGCCGCCCTCGATCAGGGCATGGGTCGATTCGGTGTAGGCGGCCACCAGCTGGTCATAGGTGACGTTACGCTTGCCGGGATCGTTCACATCCGGCGAGATGGAGGCGGTACGGTTGGTGGGGCCCAACACCCCTGCCACGAAACGCGGCTTGGCGGGATCTTTTGCCGTCCACTCGTCGGCCACGGCGCGGGCCAGACGGGCGGCTTCACGGTTGATCTCGGCCGAGAATTCTTCCATCTCGTAATCGGCCATGGCGATGCGAGTGGCGTTGAAGGTGTTGGTCTCGAGAATGTCGGCCCCGGCAGCGCAATACTGCTCGTGGATCTCGCGGATCACCGCCGGACGGGTCAGCACCAGCAGATCGTTGTTGCCCTTGATGTCGGTATGCCAGTCGGCAAACCGCTCACCCCGATAATCTGCCTCCCCCAGCTTGTATCCCTGGATCATGGTGCCCATGGCCCCGTCGATGATCAGGATCCGCTCCCTGAGGCAGGCTTCCAGCTTCTTTGTTACGTCCGACTGCTTGCTCGGCTCTCTGCTCGACATTACGTTCGACACCGCGTGTTCCTCTTACATCCATGCAACTGCGTAAACAGCATCCTAACAGCAAACAAATAAAATGGAAATCTAGCCGTCTATCAGTCCAAATGTGCCACCATATACTCATTTATGGGTAATGAGTAACATAGGGCCCGAGAGTAACCTATGCCCGTCCTGCATAGGGATACGTGCTTGCTGTCTACCAACGAGAAAAAAATAACTATGAGCGTCTACTACACACTCTGTTTTCTGGCAGCGTTGGCGATTTTTATCGCCTTTGCCAACCAGTATGTTGTGAAGATCCAGACCACCATCGCCATCACTGCGGGCTCCATGCTGATCTCCGCACTGCTGGTGCTGTTTGGCAAACTGGGTTGGTTCAATCTGGAACCTCTTGCCGTCAAGACCATGGAGAGCATCGACTTCCAGAACTTCCTGCTGAAGGGGATTCTGGGCTTCCTGCTGTTCGCCGGTGGCCTCGGCATCAACCTCAAGGCGCTGCGTAGCCAGAAGTGGGAGATCACCATTCTGGCCATCATTGCCACCCTGCTCTCCACCTTCCTCATCGGCTACGGCTTCTGGTTTATCGCCAAGCTGCTGGGCTGGGAGTTGCCGCTGGTCTACTGCATGCTGTTCGGCGCGCTGATCTCCCCCACTGACCCGATTGCCGTACTGGCCATCGTCAAGAAGATGAAAGCGCCGCCCCAGATCGCCATCCAGATCGAAGGGGAATCCCTGTTCAACGATGGTGTTGGCCTCGTCATCTTCGCTACCGTGTTTGCCGTCGCCTTTGGCGGTGTCGAGCCCACCTTCGGTAGCGTGGCCGGTCTGTTCCTGCACGAAGCCCTCGGCGGCATCCTGTTCGGCGCCGTGCTGGGTCTTATAGCCCACGTGATGATCAGCGCCACCGATGACGGTTCATTGGAGCTGCTGCTGACCCTCTGCATCCCGACCGCCGGTTTTGCCTTTGCCAACATGATCGGCGTCTCTGGCGCACTGGCCATGGTGGTCACCGGCATCATGATCGGCAACTGGACCCGTCACTCCGGCTTCTCCGAGCAGAGCAGCCATCACCTGGATCACTTCTGGGAGTTGATGGACCAGTTCCTCAACGCCCTGCTGTTCCTGCTGATCGGTCTGGCGCTGGTACTGCTGGATCTCGCCTGGCGTGACTGGATCCTGCTGGTCATTGCGGTGCCGCTCTGCCTGGGCGCCCGCTTTATCAGCGTGTCGCTGCCCTATGTGGCTTTCCGCCGATTCCGCAATTACAACACCTTCTCGGTGCGGATCCTCACCTGGGGTGGCCTGCGCGGTGGTCTGGCGATGGCGATGGCACTGGCACTCCCCTCCGGCGTCATGATGATCCCGGAACATGGCGTCGACCTGCGGGAGGTCATCCTGGTGATGACCTACTCGGTGGTGATGTTCTCCATCGTGGTGCAAGGCATGACCATCACCCCGATGATCACGGCCGCCAAGAAGGCCTGTGGCGACTACTGAGTCGGCCCACTGTGCTGGTTGCAGAATGAGAGAGGGCTCCCGTCGGGAGCCCTCTTTTTATGGCGGATAGATGCGAATATTTGCTGCTGATAGCACCTTGATTACACAGAGGAAAAGCGTACTGACTTCAACATTGGCAAATTATTGTTTGCTTTTTATTCATTTCGAGGAGAGAATGCGCGCCGGCTAGTTAATCAGCCCTGTTTATGTTTATCCTGCAATGCTTCACCTCACGATGAATCCTGCCAGTACCCGCATAACCTTCTTCTGATTTACTCGCCTTGAGAACCGTCAGGCTGTCTGCCTGCGTTGCCCGGCTCTCACGGTGCAGACCCGATCTGCCCACCCAATTTGATTTATGCATCAGCATATTCCTTGAAAGTGCAGACGCCCTTTAACCGGGCTGGGTATTCCTGCGCGCTTGTCGTTCACCCAATCGACCGCGCCCATTGACCTGACATTTGCCAATACAAGGAGCAAACACCTAATTTATATAGAGAAATACCATGATGAAAGCAGTACAAACACACAAGCCCCTGCGTCGCAGCAAGCCCATCAACCTGCCTGTGCAAGAGCACGACAATGATGCGTTTCTGATCCAGTTCAGCACCCGCTTCAGCGGCGGTTTCGCCATCTCCTGTGATGGTATCGCTGGCGAGTTCTCCATCGAAGAACTCAACTGACGTTTCGTTACGTCCAATTAAAACCCGCCTTGCCTACAAAAGCCCCATGATATATAAGGCCCACTGAGAATTCATGTCCCATCAGGTGATGGGAGGTGATACCAGTTAGGGATACATATGTGGGGTTTTTTATGGGGTTTTGTGGGGGTATAAAATGGCATTAGTGGTCACTGCACTCAGGAAAATGCTTGGCACCCCCCACGGCGGCAAGAAGCCCATCCGTAAAGTGGATCGCGGCGATGGACTGAATGCCTTCTGGCATCCAAGCGGGTCAGTCAGCTTTGTTTTCCGCTATCGCTTTAATGGGAAAAATCTGGAAGTGACCTTGGGGAAGTTCACCAACAACAGCGCAGGGATCGATATTGAAGAAGCCCGCAGGAAAACCGAGCAATGTAAAGGATGGCTAGCGGCCGGCCACAATCCAGCGTTGATGCTCAAACTGGCCAAAGAAGAACGACTGAAACCAGTCACGGTAGAAGATGCGATTTGTTATTGGCTGGATAACTACGCAGCTAAAAACAGAAAGAATGCCCCAAAGATCCGGCAACAATTCCAAAAATGGATCTTTCCCAAGATAGGCTATCTCCCACTCATCGATTGTGAGACCAGACACTGGCTGGTGGCTTTTGATGAATGCAACAAGCAGGTACCTGTTACCGCTGGCATGCTCTTCCAGATCTCCAAACAGGCGCTGAAGTATTGCCGTGTTCGATGCTATGCCGTCTCGAATGTACTCAATGACCTGACTATTGCAGATGTAGGTAAACGGGGTGGAAAAAGGGATCGCGTTCTGAGTCTTGCAGAAATCCACGCTCTGATGGAATGGATCCAAAGCCCCTCCTCCAACACCTACTATCGTGCACTATCTCTCTTGCTACTATCTTTCGGAGCAAGAACACGTGAAGTGCGGGAATCCCATATAACAGAGTGGGATCTAGCCGCAGGGATATGGACCGTTCCTATCGAACATTCAAAAACGGACCACAAAATTGTCCGCGCCATACCTGAGCGACTCAAACCGATGCTCGCCGAACTTATCGCAACCGCAAAAAAGAACAAAACGCCCTATCTTCTCGGCCAGCTCAAGAAAGTGAGCACGGTGGCGACCTACGGCCACAAGTTGTCAGTAAGACTTGGACATAGCCCTTTCTGGACCTTCCACGATTTACGACGCTCTCTTGCAACCCATCTCACAACTGCTGGGATCGCCCCACATGTGATCGAAATCATTGCCGGCCATAGTCTAAAGGGAGTCATGAGTCATTATATTCACGACCACCGGCTATCAGAACAAAAAGCCACCCTCGAGTTATGGCAGTCAATAATCTGGAACTCCACGGCCAGCAGCAATATCATCCACTTAAATAAGGCTGCATGGCGACATCAATAACTATGAAGAGATGCAATTTACCGGACACCGACTACCTCAAGATTACCAAGGCAGCCAGCGAACTGGGTTGCAAGGTAGAAGACATAATCCATTGGGCAGCCAATCAGAAGACCACGCTCTATTTGATGCTAGAAGAGTCAGAATGTGCCGTCATCGTACGCAACCTGGACCCAGCACAGCCAAATGATGCCTTCGACAAGCAGATGGGAGCTCAGGACCGGTTGGTCAATGCGACGCTGAAGATCACTCAGGGTGAATTTGGGCTGGCACGACTCCACTTTAATGATGTGCGTCCAAGCAAACTGTTTGGTGGCGTCCCCATGTTCTACCGCTTCAGTTACGGCGGGGTTACCTATCCATTAACCTTGATGGCCAAGGCTTCCGGACTCTGGACTGTGGGCCACAGCTTTGCCAAGCAGTTGGAAACTCACGGGATGGTGGAGTTCCGCTCCTTCTTTGTGACACACGGTTATCTGCTCACCCTCAACAATCCCATTGATGGCTTTCAGGTCTCCATTGTGCCAGTTACCTCTGCCAAAAACCCCGAGGTGCCAGATTGCCGTGTATTTCCCGAGCACTTGTGGTTGACTCATGAGAGCGTGAAGCAACTATTCAGCAACACGGCCCGGCATTCATCTCGTTCGGGGATTACAGCCCTCAACAAACACCCCAGATATTCCCCCAAAAAACATGCAATGCTCATCTTCCTGACGGAATTGCTGGTGGAGCATGATGACGTGCTGGCAACCATCGCCGTTGATCGGGATACCTTCACATCCTCTCACTATCACCAACTGGTCATCGAGCTGCGTCACGCTCTACAGTGTCCTGATAAGGAGTTGGTCAAGCAGCTTATCAAACGGTGTGCGCACACCTCGGCAGGCTTTCTCTTTCTGGCTAACAGGCCGTTTGAAGAGTGGTCGAATACCGCGATTGCAGAAGCGATTCAAACGCTGATGTGCTCAAGGCCACGAGATCAAATACAGAGCCAGTTGGCCAATGTCGACAAAAACACCATCCGAGATTGGTTAAATTAACGACCATCACGGTGAGTTAACCTAACTCACCGTGATTTAGCCTTTACTCACCTCACATCTCAAAATAATTCCGGGAAGATGCACTAATCAAATCCAATGAGACGAGGTGAACCATGAATTCTCAAAAAATACTTTCCATTACAACAGTTTGTGACCTTGTCGGACGCAATCGCCGCACTCTGTGGGCATGGGTTCGTGACGGGGTTTTTCCCGAACCCATCAAGATCCATGGCAAAACAGTCGGCTGGCCAGAGTCGGTATACCAACAATGGCTCGCAGAATTGATGGAGAACAAATGATGGCCAAATCACCCTTCAGCTATCGTTCGTTGGCGGCGGCAGATAGCGGAACGCTACAACCCATTCTCAAACACAAAGATCTGCAGCGAGTGCTGGGGTGCTCCAGGACGACGATCTACCGGTGGCTCGCTTTGGCCAAGCTCCCGGCGCCACTCAAACATAGCAACGGACGGATCATGGGGTGGACAAGGCAGCAAATTGAAGCGCTGTTAACTGTGGATTAAAGAATAAATGGAGGCTGCAGCCTCCTTTATTTGGCACCGAATGTAACAAACTGGCACATCATCCCCGATTTTCTCCAAGGCCTAGTCTCTGCTTGCAAAGCACCCCGTCCACGATCGGCGGGGGGTTAACTGCACCCAGCCGCCATCACTGCTTCAGGATATTGATAATATATGCCCGGTATTCATCACGATTCTTCTTTGACTCTTCCCCTGAACTATGAGTATCAAGACCATGCTTGGGCGGTCATGAACAACATACGTATCAGGCGGGACATCATGGATGGCATCTTCCGATTACTGGAAAGATTCTTTAGCAAGACCAGCAAGTTACTTGCCATCCGCCTGGAGCTTAAAATGCAACAGGGCACAGACAACAATCAACCCATCAGTCGTTTCTGCAGACAGTTCAAATCAACACTGATCCAGCACTACGGCCCCTGTTATCACGGTTACATCTGGGTCAGAGAGAAAGCCAAATCCGCAGCCCAACACTACCACTTGGCCCTGTTTTTGGACGGACAAAAGGTCAAGCACTCTGACAATGTCTACCGGTTAGCCAAAGCAGAATGGACATATGGCTACCTAGCCCTACCGATGAATCCCTTTTACTTCGTCCACCGTGATCGCCTGGATGAACATAGATTGCTTGTCTACCGCTTAAGCTATTTGGCCAAAACCAAAGACAAGGGAAAGCGGCCACCAGCGGTCAAGGACTACCAAATCAGTCGCAGTATCAGGAAGCAATGAACGATGAAAAGCCGAATTTATGCTCCGAGAATCCCAACCCGCATTAGGAAACCGAGCGAAATGGGGTTCTATGAACGCAAGGTGTTCTGGCGTAATCATCAGGAGAACTTTGCCAATCTGGTGCTGCTTCAAGGTATCAGCATCAAGTTCTACGCAGAGCTATACAAACTTGATTTGAGACTCGTCTATGTAAAGTTTCGGGATCTGGGCAGTGCGGAGCTAAGGCGACGCTTCTGGGAACGTCATCGTCAACAATACCAATCTGAGCAGGCTGAAAACGGCCTGTCGGTAGAGGCCTATATAAAAACGCATAAGCTGCATCATAAGACAGCAAGACTGGAACTGAAGCGACGGTCCATGAGTGAAAAGTGGGAGACCCACTGTAGACGCTACGCTCTGCAGTCGAAACATCGAGATATCACCATTGCCCAGTATGCGAGGGAAAACAATCTGAATCCCTCGACAGCACGGCGTTACATACGAAAAGCCATCACATCTAATAGATAAAAAGCACCATAGGTATTTGGTCCCCCCCCTAGGATGCCCATCAATGGCAGGGATCGTTTACCAGAAACGCAAAGTCTAAATACACATGTAAAAAATTACCAAAAACAATAAACTTAAATAAAATCAGTAATATACTAATATTGAAAGTGATCATCGCAACTTACTGAACATGCAGACCAGAGGTAAAGTGATCCTCCGTCATCAGTGCGTAAACCTTAGACTTGCTGGTGGCTGGGTACTGACAGGGCTCGCTTGGCGTTTACAATCATCGCTGCAGCCATTGCAGGCAGCGACACAGACATCAGGTACACGGAGGCCTGTGCGTTGTGCGCTGGTGACTGAGTCGATATATTTGGGAGAGTCAAGAGAGGCGCTTGACCTTTCTGTTGCTTGGCATGGTGGATCGAGCTGCACTAGTTTGTGAGCATGAGTCCTGCAATCCCTCTTAATTCCACGAACTATCAGACCTTATCCCTTCAACGGCCTAAATCCTGGGCATGGTGGCAAGACGCGACCTGGACCGAATGTGTGCTTCGACGGCCTATGCTGGCACCACCTCGGAGGTCTCACCCCAACTGATGGGTCACCAACACGATTCAGAGGTTCAACATGACATTTCAACCCTCAGAACTGAATAAAAAACGCTCCCGCCGCTTGCGCAAAAAACTGCATCTCGATGAATTTCAGGAGTTGGGTTTACACCTGACCTTTACCATAGATCGAGCGCAAGTCGACTTCGAAGAGGCACTGGATCGATGGCTGGACTATATCGAACTACAAGGTTGGAGCTTTGGCGGGGTTGCTGCTTTGGCGGGGGGGAGCCGACACTGAGCTCAGCGGTTACCTGTGCCAAGCAGCTAACGACTCATTGACCTCTCAAGATCGGGAAGCAATTGCCAACTGGTTGACCGTACAGCCATGGGTGACTGGCCATCGGCTAGCACCACTGAGCGATGCCTGGTATGGCCCCTGGGAGGGGTGAGCGGGCTGCCCAATTGGGCAGCCCGCTCAGGATCATGACTTACTGATAGCTCATGACAAAGTCTGCCGCGGCATCGAACTCACCCGGGACGGGTGGGTTGCTACCATCTGCAGCCACCGTGCTCACGACCTTGGCGCCAAATTTGAGGTGGTTATCACCATTGACCAGACTGGACACCTTGGTTGGCGTACCCAACACAATCTCTTCCCCTGACTGCTTGTTGACCAGAGCAATCGCACCACCAGACCCCCCACCGTTCAATGCCAGCGCATGCTTGGTATCGTCGGATGGAATCCCGGAGAAGGTCACTGTCGCACTGGCTGCGGTGGCAAAATCACAGGCTTCCAGGTGGATTTCGAACGGCCGCAGCGGAGTTGAACCCTGCTTTTTCAGCAGCGAGTTGGCGATCTCCCCCATCTGTACTGTCTGATCCACACTCTCGGGCGCAATGGAGCAGGGGGCATCGATAATGGCACCCACAAACTTGATGGTGCCATGACCCTGATCCTGAGGAGAAGACGCAGCTGGACTGGATGGACCCAAATCACTCCAACCGCCATCATCGTCTGCACAGGCAAGTGCAGCATACCCTCCAGATACCATTGCCACAGTCAAGGCAGTGACCAAACGCAAGCCTGATATTTTTTTCATACAATCAACCTCTATTTGTCCAATGATCGAGCGTTGATCATATAAAGAATGAAAGACACTCTCCAATTATGAAAAATTACCTTTAAACTCAGCCATTAACCATGATTTATCGAACCGGAACGGCCATCACCCTGTCGTTATTTAGAAATAACAAATATTAATTTTAAATAATTTGACTCCTCCACCTCACAGGCTACTGTTTCACCCCGCGATTATCAAATCTGCACCGTTCTGATTCAATGTGAATTATGAGCGATGCGTTGATCGTCGGCATTTGCTTGCAACAAAGCAATAGCAATAAAACGAGAAATTAAAATATGAGGATGTCATCTATGTTATTTGGACAAAAGAAGCTTGCCCTTGTCGTGAGCTGTCTGATGCTGGGTCTTGGTACCGGTTCTGCCAATGCCACCGAAAACGGTGACTCGGCTGATCTCTATTTCGGTGCCGGTGCCGGCTTCACCCACTTTCAGGGTCTGAACAAGATTGGCGGTGTCGAAAACGGCACCGAAGATGCCGCCGCTACCAACGCCTTTGCGGGTTACAACCTTAACGACTATCTGGGGGCCGAACTGGGCTACATCTACGCCGGGCGTGGCAACACCGATGGCAACCGCTTCGAAAATCAGGGGGGAACCCTCTCCCTGATCGGCCGTGTTCCCCTGGCTGGTGACCTTAGTCTGTTCGGTGAGGCAGGTGGTTACTGGGCCCACACCGACGGGCTGGGCACCAAGGATACCAAGGTCTCCTCCCTGTTTGGCGCCGGCCTGACCTATCAACTGACCGATGCGCTGGATCTGCAGGCCCGCTGGCGTTACATCACTGATGTGGCAGACCTGCACAGCAGTGACTACCACACCAGCACCAAACCCAACCAGAACATGACCACGCTGGAGCTGGTCTACCACCCCTTCCGCTCCAGCTATGTCGAGCCGGTCGCGGTAGAGCGCCCCATTCCGGCGCCGGAACCCGTCATGGTCGACAAGACCTTCGAACTGAGCTCTGACGTGCTGTTTGCCTTTGGCAAGGCAGACCTGAAGGAAGAGGGCTTGCAGACCCTGGACAAGCTATACCAGGACCTGGCCAACGCCCGCCCCAAAGAAGGTGAAGCCATCGTGATCGGCTATACCGACCGCATCGGCTCGGCCAAGGTGAACCAGCGCCTCTCCGAGGCCCGCGCCCGGGCTGTGGCTGATTTCCTGGTCTCCCAGGGGCTGCCGGCCAGCAAAATCCGGGTTGAGGGACGTGGCGCAGATGACTCGCTCACCGGCACTCAGTGCGATGGCATCAAATCCAAAGCAAAACGCATTCAATGCCTGGCACCGGACCGTCGGGTAGAAGTACGACTGACCGGGATCAAGTCAGTACAAGCGTGATGATATCAAGGAAGCTATATCGGGCAGGGATGCCCACCTATTTCCAATATCAGCCCTGCTATATCTCCCCATGATATTTCAGTGTCGCTTATCGTTAATCACTCATGGTCTATCAGCGCGATCTGCTCACTCCCAATAATCCCTCCGCCCTTTTTCCGGCGATATCAACCTGGGCTCCCCACCCATTATCTGCGTCACGCTTTGCCTGACTGTTCTAAAAACCACCAGCAATGGCCTGCCAGACCCGATTTCAGGCGACCCAAGACCTGATGAAAGTAAAGCTCAAAACATTGATTATTAACGGATAAAACCGGAATTATCTGTAACTGGTCAAAGAGGGTTCCAGCTCGATACCATGTGCTGGCCAATCGGGGGAATCATTGTGCCGGGCGATATTTGCGGCCAGGAAACCAGGTGGTGCCAGTTTCTCATTTCATCCCTCTGAATATAAAAAATCGCGCCTGACCCGGCGTCAGCGCAGTTTTTTTTAGACAGGTTGTCGATCATCACAACCATGTGGCAGGCAGTTCAGCCCAGGCCCCTTACAGACAGTGACGATATTGATATGAAACAACGCATTGCAATATTGATAATCAACTTGCTTGGTGCCTTTGCCATTCAGGCCGCCCCTGCCGGCGGCATCGATTTCAATACCGATTTGCTGGATGTAGCCGATCGCGAAAATATCGACTTCGAACAATTCACTCACGTCGGCTATATCGTTCCCGGCCAATATAGCATGCAGGTAAATATCAACGATCGTTCACTGGGCGAGCGCGAAATCACGGTGAAAAGTGATGCTGATGGCGCGTCGATAAGTTGTATTCCGAAAACACTGCTGGAAGAGTTCGGCCTCAAGGAGAGCGCCCTGCAAAAAGTATTGCAGGCCAATACCGACATGCAGTGCATCAATCTCGATGTGCTGGAAGGGAGCACGCTGCGTCCGGATATCAGCAGTTACACCCTCACCATCTCAATTCCGCAAACCAACCTGGAATATATCGACGACAACTGGGAACCCATCAGCCGCTGGGATAACGGCATCAACGGTTTTATGCTCGATTACGGCATCAACCTGCAACATGCAACCAGTTCCGAGCAGTGGGAGAATAATACCAACGCCAGTGCCTACGGCGTGCTGGGGGCCAACTATGGTGCCTGGCGCGTGCGGGCCGACTGGCAGGCGCAATATCAGAGCAATCGTGGCTGGCATACCCAGAAACCACCTCAGGATGAGGACCAGCAGGATCAGGATGAACCGCAGGATCCCACCCATCCGAAACAGGTGAAAGAGACCCACCAGCAACACTCTGCCGACGTGACCCGGGTCTACGCCTATCGCCCGCTCCCGTCCCGCGAGGAGAAGCTGATGGTGGGAGAGCTGGATCTTGGCAACTCCATCTTCGACTCGTTCCGCTTCACCGGGCTCACGCTAGCCTCGGATGACAACATGCTCCCCCCCAACCTGCGTGGCTATGCCCCCGAAGTGGTCGGTATCGCCAAAACCAACGCCAAGGTGGTCATCAGCCAGGGGGGACGCGTTCTCTACGAGACCCAGGTCGCTGCCGGCCCCTTCCGAATCCAGGATCTCAACTCGGCCACCAGCGGCGAGCTGGACGTGCGGGTAGAGGAACAGGATGGCTCCTTGCAAACCTTCAAGGTCAATACCGCTGCCATCCCCTATCTGTCGCGCCCGGGCTCGGTACGCTACAAATTTGCCAGCGGCAAGCCCTCCAACCTCGACCACAGCCTGGAAGGGCCGCTGTTTGTCAGCGGTGAAGCCTCCTGGGGGGTCAACAATGGCTGGTCCCTCTTCGGCGGCGCCCTGGTGAGCGACGGCTATGCCGCGCTAACTGTGGGTACGGGCCGGGACCTGCTGCAATTTGGTGCCATCTCGTTCGACATGACGGAGTCGCGGGCCGAATTGCCCGAGAAGGGCATCAAGCACGGTGGCTCCTATCGGGTCAACTACTCCAAGAGCTTCGACAAATACGACAGCCAGGTGGCGTTTGCCGGTTACCGCTTCTCGGAGCGCGACTTCATGACCATGAGCGACTACCTGAGCGCCAAAGACGAGAGCCAGGCCTACTACCAGGGGGGCTCGAAAGAGATGTACTCGGTCATTCTGAGCAAGCAGTTTCGCAACCAGAATATCGGCGCCTACTTCGACTACACCCACCAGTCCTACTGGCTGAAGCCGGACAGTGAACGCATCAGCCTGGCCCTCTCCCACCAGTTCGATGTGAAGGATTGGCGCGGCCTGGGGCTGACGGTGAACGCCTACCGCCAAACCCAGTGGGAGAACGCCGATACCGGTATGTACCTCTCCCTCTCGGTGCCGCTCGGCGGGGGCAGTCACCTCGGTTACAGCCTCTCGTCGCAAAACGACACCCTGACTCACAGCGCCAACTACTACAACACCCTGGACGAGCGCAACAACTACTCCCTCTCGGCCAGCACCTCGCCCCGTGGGGAGAGCCTGAGCGGCTTCTACTCCCATACCGCCGACAAGGCGCAGCTGTCGGTCAATGCCAGCGAGCAGAACGGCGGCAAAAACCTGAGTGCGGGCCTCTCCGTGCAGGGGGGCATCACCGCCACCGCGCAGGGCACCGCCCTGCACCGGGTCGGCATGATGGGGGGCAGTCGCCTGCTGGTGGATGCCGATGGCGCCGAAGGGGTGCCGATCCATGCCGGCGGCCCCGTCACCACCACGGATCGCCACGGCAAGGCGGTGGTGGCCGATCTCACCAGCTACTACCGGCAGCGCACCAGCATAGATGTGGATCGGCTCGGCGACGAGGTCGAACCCATCGGCTCCCCCGTGGCCAGCCGCACCCTCACCGAAGGGGCCATCGGCTACCAGCACTTCGATGTGCTGGCGGGGGGCAAGCGGCTGCTCGCCTTCCGGCTCCAGAGCGGCAAGACGCCCCCCTTCGCCGCGGTGGTGGAGAACCGACAGCAGTTGCGACTGGGGATGCTGAGCGACGACGGCATGGCCTATCTGGCGGGGCTGCACGCCGGCGAGCCGATCTTCATCCGCTGGGGCGATCATGCCCACTGCCAGGCAGTGCTGCCAAACCCGCTGCCGGCAGAGGACGAGCTGCCCACCCTGAGCTGTCACTGAGACCCGTTTTACTGACCAACACGAGATCCGACGATGAAACTGATGCAACACGCCCTGCTGGCCTTCGCCCTGGTGGCCGCCCTGCCCACTCAGGCCGCCGTGGCCCTGGATCGCACCCGGGTGATCTACACCGGCGATAGCAAGTCCCAGAGCCTCAACATCCGCAACCACAACAAGGAGCTGCCCTATCTGGCCCAGGCCTGGGTGGAAGATGCCATGGGCCGCAAGATTTCAAGCCCCTTCGTGGTGCTGCCCCCGGTGCAGCGGCTGGAGCCGGGCGCCGACAGCATGCTGAAGGTGCAGGCCACCCAGGCGAGCCACCTGCTGCCCCAGGATCGGGAGAGCCTGTTCTACTTCAACCTGCGGGAGATCCCGCCGCGCAGCGACAAACCCAACTCCCTGCAGCTGGCGCTGCAGACCCGCATCAAGTTCTTCTACCGGCCGCAGTCGCTGGTGGTAGAGCCGGAAGCCCATGTCGCCCCCTGGCAGCAGCAGCTCAAGCTGACCCCGGCCCAGGGGCACTACCAGGTAGAGAACCCCACCCCCTACTTCATTACCCTGGTCGATGCCGCCAGCAAGGCCGATGACGAAGGGCAGGCCGACTTTACCCCCCTGATGCTGGCCCCGTTCGGCCAGGGTGAGCTCAATCTCGGGGTCGCCCGGCTCGGCAACACGCCGACCCTCACCTATGTCGATGACTTCGGCGGGCGCCGCCCGCTCCACTTTCGCTGCACCGATCAGCACTGCAGCCTGACCAGCGCCGACAAAGCGGCCTGAAGGAGGTAACGATGAACCCCATGATCCACAAGGCCCGCGGCCTGCCGGCCCTGCTCTGCCTCGCCTGGCTGGGGCTGCTGCCGGCCCGCGCCTGGGCTGACGGCTACGACTCGGTGCAGCTGACCATCACCGGCACCCTGGTCTCGGTGCCCTGCACCATCCCCCCGGCGGATGCGAACATCAGCCTGGATCTGGGTACCGTGGTCAACAAGGATCTGCTGCGGGACAAACGCTCCAAACCCAAGGGGTTTGTGCTGCACCTGGAAGAGTGCGATCCCTCGGTGGCCAAGGGGGTCAAGGTCACCTTCAGCGGCACCGCCTCCAGCGAGGACAAGAACCTGCTGAGCCTGGCCAAGGGCAGCGCCGCCGCCGGCATCGCCCTCGGCATAGTCCAGGGCAAGGATAGCCCCAAAGATCTGCCGCTGGGTCAGGCCAGCAGCAAGCAGACCCTGCAAACCGGCAAGAACCAGCTCGATTTCGGGGTCTACGTCGCGCTGCTGAAATCGGGGGAGAAAAAGCTCACCCCCGGCACCTTCAGCGCCCAGTCGACCCTCAAGCTGACCTATGAATAACCGCTATCCCGAACTCGCACCGGCACAGGCCTGGCAACTGGCCTATCAGTGGCTCTGCCAGCGGCGGCGCCACTACCCGGCCAACGCCGATATCTGGCACCTGCGCTTTCACTGGCCAGCGCGCTCGGCCACCCTGTTTGCCCGGGTGATGGCGGGACACTATCGGCTCAGCCCCATGCAGCTGCTGGGGGGCCACGCCATCTGGTCGGCAGAAGATGCGCTGGTGCTGAAATGGGTGGCGCTGCGGGTCGCCCCACGGCTCCCCTGGCACCCTGCCTGCGAACATGGTCGCGGCATGGGGGTAGTGGCCTCCCGTCGCCGGCTGCACGACTTTTTGCAAGGGGCCGGGGGCAGCCACCCTTTTGTGCTGCGCACCGATATTCGCGGCTACTACCAGCATATCGACCGGGCTCGGGTGCTCAGCCGGCTGGTGGCACCGCTGCCCTGCCCCGTCTGCCGCGAGCTGATGCGCCAATACCTCTATTACGCCCGCTATATGGACGACTTTATCGTGCTGGCCCGCACCCGCTGGCGCCTGCGCGATGCCGTGCGCCGTCTCAATGGCTATCTGGCCGCCGACGGCTTTAGCCAGCACCCCGCCAAGACCTGGATTGGCCGCCTGGATCGCGGCATCGACTGGCTGGGGGGCTGGTATACCACGCAGGGACGGGTCGGCATCGCCCCCAACGCCCTGCAACGTTATCGAACCAAGTCCCTGCGGCTTTATGAGCAGACCCTGCGTGCCGGCAACCCGGAAGCCGAGTGCCAGCGCAGGGTGCGGGGGTATTTTATGAGGTGGCGGGGGCTGTGGGCAGTGCGCCCGGCCGATGCCCCCCCCCGCTGCGGGGGGCTACCCCGCCCCTTTCGCCCGACACCAAACCCCGAGGGGACAACCAATGAAAAATCGAACGCATTCCTGCCTCCGCTTCCTACTCCCTCCGCTAGTGGCGTGCATATCTGCAGCATTCACTCCCCGAGCCACCGCCGACTGGATCCTACCAAGGCCGGCTGGCACCACTATCACAGACAATACCTGCTCCCACTGGGTGGCCAACGTCAGGTTCATAGCAGACTCGTACTCCGACGCAGAGGCGGGCGTATTGGAACAGTACAAATACATCCTCTACTCCCATCTGCACGACAATAACGACCACACCTTCTCGTACGTTGCCAATAAGGACATCGATAAAACCTCATTTGCACAGCGAGTAGCGGCCGTCAACCAATACATTTTCGGGACGGAAACACCTGCGTCCGGGCAGTCGGTCACCCTCCTGCAGACACACACCGGGGCCTGCGCGACCGCCGACCATGGGTTCGAATGTATAGGCCTACTGCTAGGCAATGACCAGCCTACAAACAAATGGGACCCAGCCGCAGGAAAGCCCCCTTCCCTTGGGGGGTGCTTTAGGATCCCACAGGCGAGCGGTTCGTGCTGGTTTGTTCAGCCGGCGGTGTCCATAGACCTGGGGGTTGTGAAGCCCGGAGCGGACCCAACTGCAGCCCAGCTACTGTATTCATGCCAAGGCTTACCCCCGACCTATCAAGTGAGTCTCCAAGGCGGTGGGTCGAGCGTGGAGGACGCCCGCGCGGGTGTGTCCGTGGGGATCAAGATCGGGGGGGATGACCTGCCCGCCAGAGTCCGAGATACCAGTCCCGGCGCCCGCACCCTAACTTTGGACCTGCGCCCGAAGTTAGCACAGGGCGCAACGGGGGATTTTAGGGCGACGGGTGTGCTGGAACTCGCTCCTGAATAGCACCGAGACCCCTAGGCCCGGGGCGATGGGGGCGCGGTGGGTCCACGCGCATGGGCTTACCGTGCTGCCAGCCTGGCCTGCCGGGCAACACAGTGTTAGGGGTTACTACTGGGGGCAGGGTAGCCTCACCCACCCGGGTGGTGAGGCTATACATGGTTAATGGATCGTGAGACCCCTCCTGGGTCCACCGTCCCATAAGTTTCGCAGTGACCGTGGCTCGGGCCACTCGCTTTAAGCAAACGAGACCGCTTGCGAAGTTGGAACGCAAAACCAACGCTGCTCGCAAAGGCGTCCTGCCAATGGCAATGGCCGCCGGGGGCAAACGGTGGCGGTCGAGATCGGCGACCCAACCGCCCCCCGCCCGCTAGCTGTCTCAACCTCCCTCCTAGCTGTCTCAACCTCCCTCCCCTTCCGTCTCCTCGCTGCTGCGCTACCCACGTAGGGTACGCTCGACCGGGACCATACAATCGCTGAAACCCCGCCTCCCGCGGGATGTACGCTGACTCGCCCTATCTACTACCGTACAACTAGCTGACCGGTACCAACTCAGTTTACGGTGCCTGGTGCCCGGAACTCACCACCCTCGAGCACCGAAGGGGCGACCCGCACAGGTGGCGACCAGACCAAACGGCATGTGGGCCGTGGCTAGTGCCCTCTGCCAGTAGTGCTAGATCGGATTCCCCCGTTGTGCACCCCTCCAGGCTGACCGGGCGCAACAGGCTGCGCCGCCCTCGCCACAACCCAAAAAGAGAACAACGCATTGAAATAAAAAGGATTTCAAAGAAATTTTTCATAACTGGGAGCGGGCGACGACAGGGGGTAGCATGCCTTGGTCGACAGCACCAGGTGAGTCGGTTTGCGCCAACATAGGGCTCCCTTTCTCCTGACTCAACCGGCTCGCTGTCGTTATGCATACTCTCAACGAAACGAAACAAGGTAAACAATATGAAACCCATAAATTCCGCCCGCTGGGGACTGTCGGCGCTCGCCCTCTCCCTCGCCCTGAGCACAGGTGCCGCCTTTGCCGAAGAGACCCCACCAACCGAAACACCGCCCGTGGATCAGGGTCACGGCACCATCAAGTTTATCGGCGCCATTATCGACGCCCCCTGCTCCATCGCCCCGGAGAGCGTGGACCAGACCATCCAGATGGGGGAGATCGCCAATTCACTGCTGAACAAGCAGGGCTCCACTCCGCTGCGCCCGTTCGAGATCCACCTGGAAGCCTGTGACTTCGCCACCGCCAGCGACGCCACCGTCACCTTCAACGGCATCCCGGCCGACACCGCCAAGAAGAGCCTGGCCCTTAACGGCGGCGGCTCCGGCGGCGCCATCTCCCTGGTCAACAAGCAAAATGGGGAAGAGATCGTGCTCGGCACTCCGACCAAGGTGGCCAGCCTGGTCAATGGCGACAACCACCTGAAGTTTGGTGCCAAGGTGATCAGTACCGTGGCTCAAGGTGGCAAGGCGGTGCCGGGTGAATTCGATGCCTCCGCCGACTTTATCATGACCTACCAGTAATCCTCCGCAGATAACCTGACTCCGCAACCAAGGCAAACGGAATTGCCTTGCCATTGGGCCTTATCCGCTGGGCTCTGACCCGGAACGCCCTCCAACTCCAACCGATGGCTGTGGCTACCCCTCCCTGTTCTGCCGGCGCCGTTCGCCTGTTCCCCTCTGCCATTACCCGCTATCCCGTGCCACACGCATAGGCCCCGTCGCCACCCTGGCCCGGTATGCGCACACCCGCGACATCGGGTCGGGAACCGTCACCATACCACCACCCGGATGGCCGGCCTCTGCCGACCGAGGTGCGCTCCGCCGAAGGGGTCCATCCATTCACGCTCGGCGTCAGCCCCCCCCTATCCGGGGGCGTCCGGTATCTTCAGCGGCGGCGGTGCGCAGCTCCTCACGGCCGAGTGAATTCCCCTTTCGCGCCGCCGAGCTGAGACAATCTGCACGGCACGATCCGGGCACACTTGCTCCCGCATCATCCCCAGAGCCTGAGGCCCATCCCTGTTTGACCCTTTATCCCGCTCCTGCTCCCCTCCCTACCGCCAGGCCACGACCGGCCTCAGGGCCATTGTGTTGCAGCATAGAGTCCAGCAACCAGCGAGCCGGCCGGCACTTCACTTAACCAAGGGGTTCAGGGCGGTGGCGAGGAGAGGGGGCATCAAGGCAAAAGCTGGTGGCGCGGCAAGGGCAGAATAAAGAAAAGGCTGGCACAAGCCAGCCTTGGTGGGATAAGTGACGGCGGATCCCTTGCCGAGAGCCCGCAGGGGCATCCGGGCAGAGCGCTTATTCTGGCGCCCTGCGCGACAGCATCAGAAAACCGCCATGCACGGTGGAGGCATGCAGCACTTTTTGCGCCTCCAGGGTGTAACGCAAGTGCTCCTCTTCGCTGGTCATAATGCTCATGACAGCCGCCCGATAGGGGGTCAGCAGCTCCGACTCCAGCGCCTTGACGTGCACACTCTGCAGATGGGCTTTCATGACGTAATCGGGATAGCGGCCGTTGATCTCCGTCAGCCTGCCATCACGGGTTTTGAGGAGCGTCAGCTCTGCCATCTCCTCACCGGCTGGCGTCACCAACGAGACCTCCTGCACGAATTCGTGGATCGGCGCACCATACCCCTTGTGTCTGACCTGCATCGCCAATACGGGATGTTCTGTCCCATCACAAGGCGCATAGAAATTGACGTTGTTGTAATACCCCTCCCCCATGGGTGCCGGAAAATCACGGAAGGGGGGCACAGAGAGATGCTGTGCGATGCACCTTAGCTGAGGCTCCAGCGACGCATCATGCTGAACGAAATAGACCTTCTCCCACAGGGGCCGATCGCCTTCATAAGAGACCAGCGATATCAGGTGGTCGGCAATCATCATCCGGTATTCGCTCTCCGCCGACTGCGCAGAAGCCTTGTCAATCATCTCCAGAGTGGCGCTGGAAATCGGCGGATTGGCCCCATCCACGCGATAGATGATGCCGTGCCGGGTGGTTATCTTTTTGGTCAGATAGGGCAGGCTCTCTTCTTCCGCCAGCAGAAACCAGCCAGCCAGAACAAGCAGACCAAGCAGCAACGAGACCATGATGCCACGCTTGCGGATAACCCTGCTGCGGTGCCATGCGGGTTGCAGCAAGGGGGGCTCGTCAAACAGATCGCGGCCTGTGTCCGTTTCATCAACCAGCTCTCCGACCAGCGCATCATGGGTGACAGTGTCGGGGGCGTCGTCAATGATCAGCTCCTCTTTCAGGATGGTCAGATCCATCATGTAACCCACTCTGGGCACGGTACGGATAGAGTCCATCACCCCCAGGGACTCCAGCTTGCGCCGGATCATCAGGATATTTTTATTCAGACCCGCGTCGCTGCTTTCACTGTTGTTCCACAATGCAGAGATAAACTCCTCTCTGGACATCACCTGCTGGGGGTGTTCACAGAAAAACTCCAGCAGTTGGCACTCTTTCTGGCTTAAATGTACTTCGCGGGTAGCATCTCCCCTTTCTTTGACCAGACAATAACGCGATGGAATAAAGGTGATGTCATCACCAATGTGATAATTTATTTCCAGCATGATGCTCATCAATCAGCAAACTTGAATGTGACTACCACCCCAAAAAGCAGGATTCATTAGCCACCCCTTTACATACCAGCCAACCGCTATATTCGAAATAGATCTCAAAAGCAAAATATATGTCCAATACAGCAACTATGACTACCAGTATATACACCAGCGTTTTTATGTACTTTATAGGTATATTTATGTAGTCCAGCTCATAGTTTTTCTTCGGCTTCCATCCCGATGATTCAGTTGGCTTAGGGAAAAGAACATCCACATCAGCCCTTTTACGAAACATTTCGCTACCTTTTGGCAATTAAATGGAGCGAAAATGTTAGCACTGAAAGCTCACGCGGTTAAATTACGATTAATTTCATAAAAATACCCTTAAAAACATAGAGATAAGAGCATCCATAACAACAAAGCCCCCATCCAGAGGGGGGCTCGCGACCGTGATTTTATCTGATCAAGATGCAAATCTGAATGAACATTAAAGATGAATCATATCTGCTTGATTCACGTCAATTTTGTTTTCCATACCCTGTCCGGGATGGTCTCTCTCTTCCTCATTTAGTTAAAAAAAATGGCACTACCTGCCGGGAGTCATGGAGGTAGTGCCATAAAAGCCAGCCGCATATTAAGGCTGGAATACCTGCTGCACAACGCTACCGCTGGCAATCACCTTCTTGTTGCTGCTCTCGTAGGACCATGTCAGTGAATTCTGGCCTGCCCCTTCCCATACCAGCAGGTTGTTCGTCTCGTCATAGCTGCCGGGCGTCGCCCAGACAATCTCTGGTACCTCGTCTTGCGGAGTGCGCAAAACGATCTTGAGCCATTTCCCCTGCACCGTATCCGCCATCACCACATGTTGATTCTTCAATGACACACTGGTGTTGTCGTGCAGATAGGCCAGCGGCCGAGTGTTGCTGATGTAGTTGTCATCGGCAGTCAGCTTCGCCAGATAGCGCGGCCCATGCACTATCTTCTCGAGGTCATCCAGGCGACACCCCGACACATCCAGCTTCTGCAAAGCAGACAGGTTGGCCATGCCGGACCAATCCGCCATCTTGTTATTCGAAATATTCAGACCAACCAGGGTCGCAGGCATAAACTCCAGGGTGGAGATCTTGGCTGATGCCACCTCAAGCTGCTTGAGCTTGCTCATCTTTCCCAGCGGGGATAGGTCATCTATCGGGTTATCGCTGACGGACAAGGTGGTCAGATTCATCAGATCCGCAATCGGGCTCAGTGAATCAATCCCATTTCCCGAGATATCCAGCATGGTCAGCGTAGATATTCTGCCAAGTTGATGGATATCAGCGAGACGGTTGGCCGCTATTTTCAGCGTGGAGAGCGGCAGTTCACTGATTGCGGAAATATCACTGATATCGTTGTCCGTCACATCCAGTGAAACAAGATTGGTGGCAAACTGTAACCCGGTCAGGTTCTCGATATGTTTACCGACAGCATTGAGACTATCCAGCGCCAGCATATCCTGAGTCGTCACAGGATCTGCCTCAGCAATACCCAACGCAGATTTGACCGCGGCTTCCATATTCTTGTCAGGAAAATTGATAATCTCTGCATTGACTGCATCTGTCAGGAGTTGTTCATTATTTTCGGAAGGCTGCAACTGGATATATCCATTGCGATTATCGGCTTCATGTTCTGACACTGTGCCGGCAATGGCGGGGACAGACAGCGCCATTGAAATGGCAATTGCCAAGGTCGTGTTTTTCATTATTTACGTCTCTCGGTTTGTTGATTGCTATAAAACCCTACCGAAAATAGATTTCATGAAAAATAAAAAAATCGAGACATATTCATTATTGTGATCACCAACTGCTTATATTTTTAAATTACAAATAATTATAAATAATTTCGGCCAATACCATTCGTACATTTGCCAGATATTGGGTGAGCAAGGTTTATCACAGACCACAGGTTTCAGGTTGGTGTACATGAGCATATGTAATGACTCCTGGCGTAGCGCTCTACATCATTGGCAGCCAATAGCTCAATGAGCATAAGGGAGCCGCACAGATCGTCATGAGGCACGCTTTTTCCACCTATGCGAGATGAGGCCTCGCAACATCGCTGATTGGAAGGCTGCCAGAGCAACCTTGACAGACAACCTGCTGCAGCGGCTAACGGGATCTCGACCCAACCGAACTGATAGATGAAATAATCCCTGCCACCTCACGTCCATGACGCAGTGAAAACGACAACACAGCCCATTCCGCTGGCTGAGTTATCACCACCAGAGGAGAGGAAACGGCTCACTGGCCAAACGCTCTATGCCGGCCACCAGCAGAGAGAATTTTGACTGAGCGGGGTTTAGTGTGGGGTAAAAAAATAAAAAACACTTAACCAAAACAATTAAAAATATAATAATCAAACACTTATATGAATGCGGCGAGTCTTCCATCGAAGACCTCAACTGATCCTGCCTGCCCTCCGGCAGCGCCCGATGCAGACAGGCCGCAACTCACGGCGGCCTCTTTGCTTATCCCCCTCCGCCATCATCTGGTGATAGTACACCCCGCATCGTCTCTGCTCCTTCCCTTAGCCTCTTTATCTCATTCGCCTTGCAAACCACCAATGTGCCACTCCGATCACAAATCGCAGTAAAGCGAACCGCAAGAGGTAGCTGACATACCGAGTTGTCGTTATAAGAGAGCCCCTTATCTCCGGAGTATGAACAAGGCAATCAGATGGCCACCATCAGACAGGTCGCAACCCTCGCCAAGGTCTCGACGGCAACCGTCTCAAGAGTGATCAATAACTCTGCCCATGTTGAACCGGCGACCAGGGAACGGGTAGAGAAAGCAATGCGTGCGCTCGACTATCGACGCGACATGGCGGCAGTGGCTCTGGCAAAACGCAGCGGCAATATGCTCGGCCTGTTGACCGGCAATCTGGCCGATCCCTTCTTTGCCAGACTGGCCCGCGGAGTAGAAGCCATCAGCCGGCAGCACGGCTTTCGGTTGATGGTCTGTAGCGGGTCCCATCAAAGCGAGCAGGAGCAGTATGGGCTCGAGTTTCTGATCAATCAGGGCTGCGAAGCCATCGTTGCCCATACCACTCGCCTCTCTGACGAACTGCTGCTCCGTTACGCCTCACACATGCCAGCACTCATTCCCATCAATCGCTATCTGCCCGAGCTGGCTCACCGCAGTGTCTGGCTGGACAACCGGGCAGGCACCCGAGCCGCCGTCGACCATCTGGTGGCTCAAGGTCATCGCCGGATCGGCTTCATCACCTGTGATTTGCCCATCGCCGATCGGCAGCTCCGCCTGGAGGGATATGAGCAAGGAATGGCTCACTATCATCTGGCACTCAAACCACAGTGGGTTATCAGCCAGCCCTTTACCGAGGAGGGGGGCGAACAGGCGGCGGCGCGCTTGCTTGCTGAGTGCCCCGAGGTAACCGCCGTGCTCACTTTCAACGATGTGATGGCGGCAGGCATGATGTCGCACCTGAGAAAATGCGGGCGACGGATCCCTGAAGACCTGTCGATTATCGGGTTCGATGACATCATGCTGGCCCGCTACCTCTACCCGACACTGACCACTCTGCACTACCCCATTGAGACCATGGCCAAACGGGCTGCCGAGCTGGCCATCACCCGACTGCAACAGCAGGACCCGGGCCCGGAGATCCATGAGTTCACCCCTGCACTGGTCATTCGCGAGTCGGTTATGCCCCTGACGCAACCTCCCCTTCTGCGACCATGATCACGTTCCAGAACACCATGTAACCGGTTACATGGCTGGCGTGCAAGGCTCACATTTCCACCAGGCTGCTCGCCCCACAATGGCGCCATGTTCTGAAGCGATGGATCAACTGTGATGAAACAAGAGAGAAAGACCCTGACCCTGGGGCTTGCCACATTACCCATTCTGGTGATGCTGGGGCTCCTGATCGTTGGCTATGTTCTGATGGGATTGCGCATTGAGCCACTGCTCCTGCTGTCCGCCATCTTCACAGCACTGCTCGCCTGCTGGCAGGGATATAGCTGGGACGAGATCATCCAGTCCATCGCCCAGAAGCTGGCCAAGGCGATGCCGGTCATTCTGATCCTGGTCTGTGTGGGTGGATTGATTGGCAGCTGGATGTTCAGCGGCACCATCCCTTACATGGTCTATTGGGGGCTCAAGCTGATCAGCCCGCAATACATTCTCATTGCGGCCTTCTTCATCACCAGTCTGGTCTCGGTCTGTACCGGTACCTCCTGGGGATCAGCGGGCACCGTCGGGGTAGCCCTGATGGGGGTTGCGCACGGTCTGGATGTTTCGCTGGCAGCGGCAGCCGGGGCGGTGGTGTCAGGCGCCTATTTCGGCGACAAGATCTCCCCTCTCTCCGATTCGACCAACTTCGCCGCCATTGTGGCCGATACCACCCTCTACGCCCATATCCAGCACCTGCTCTGGACCACGCTGCCCAGCTTCCTGCTGGCTGCCGGCGTCTTCTTCGTCGCCGGTTTTTCAGTCATCGGTGAAGAGGTGGCCACACCGGAGAAGGTCATCACCATCCTGTCCACACTGGAGCAGCTCTACCACTTCAATCCTCTCCTGCTGCTGCCCCCGCTGATTGTGCTGTGGGGGGCGATCGCCAAGAAGCCCACTATTCCCTTGATGCTGCTGGCCAGCGCCATCGCCATTATCCTCGGGATTACGTTGCAGGGATTGCCGCTACAGTCCGGTTTCAATGCCCTGATCGACGGCTTCAACCTCACCATGTTCACCCCGCTGGGTCATGACGTCAGCCAGCTGCTCCCCGATATCCCCCGCCTACTCAATCGCGGTGGCATGTTCTCGATGATGAGCACCATTCTACTGGTCTTCTGCGCCTTCTCCTTTGCCGGTGTACTGACCCTGACGGGGGCGCTCGACCTCATCATCAATCGCCTGCTGACCCTTATTCACTCCACTGGCCAATTGATCGCCTCGACCATTGCCACCACCCTGCTGGTCACCGGTGCCACCAGTGACGGCAAGCTGGCCCTGCTCATCCCGGGCGAGCTGTTTCAGGACGCCTACCGTCGCATGGGGCTGGATACCAAGAACCTCTCCCGCACCATAGAGGATGCGGGCACCGTGATTGAGCCCCTGATCCCCTGGACGGCTGCTGGTGTCTATATGGCGGGCACCCTTGGCATCCCGACGCTCGATTACCTCCCCTGGGCCATCCAGTGCTATGCCGCCCTTTTCTTTGCCCTGGGCTACGGCTTTACCGGTATTGGCATCGCCCATGCAGACCGGAAAGAGGTGACAGGGGAGCCGCGGACCATGACAGTGGCGGAGGAGCGATAAGATGCCGGAGCACAACTTTGACCAAGTGATTGATCGCCACAATACCAACTCCATCAAGTGGGACTGTATGCCCCAGTACCTTGGCATCGACGGCAGCGATCTGCTACCCATGTGGGTATCCGATTTCGACTTTGCCTGTCCACCAACCGTGCAGCAGGCACTGCAACGGCGGGTCGCCCACGGCGTATTCGGATACAGCGAGCGACGGGATGACTACTTCAGCGCCATACAACAGTGGTTTGCCCGGCGCCATCAGATCACCATAGAACGGGAGTGGATCCACTCCGTCGAGGGGGTGATCCCCGGCATCTCGCTGCTACTGCAAATGCTGACACAACCCGGAGAAGGGATTGTTGTCCAGGGCCCCTGTTATGGTTCCTTTGCCAAGATCATCGCGCTGAACGAGCGACGACTGCTAGATAACCCGTTGCTGCGAAAAGGGAATCGCTACGAGATGGATCTGCCGCAGCTGGCACGTCTCTTCATGGTGGAGCGCCCCGCCATGATGATCCTCTGCAATCCCCACAACCCGACCGGCAGGAGCTGGACGTTCACCGAGCTCTATGAACTGGCGACCCTGTGCCAGCAGCACGGCGTGACGCTGGTATCAGACGAGATCTGGGCCGATCTGCAACTGGCTGGCCATCGGCATACCTCGGTGCTCTCCCTGCCGCCCCATTTGCTGCCCAACATGGTGGTAGCGACCTCTGCCAGCAAGAGCTTCGGTCTCTCCTCGCTGCGCATCTCCAACTTCATCATCCCGGATCCTGCGCTGCGCCAGCGCTTCAAACAGCGTCTCGATGCCCATGGTCTGGATGTATTCAATGCGCTCTCCATGGAGGCTGCCACTGCGGCCTATCAGCACGGCGAGGCATGGCTAAACGGGCTGCTCGCCTATCTGACAGACAATCGCCACTGGTTTGCCGAGCAGCTGGCAACCCGGTTGCCCCGTCTGCAACTGATGGAGGCCGATGCCACCTATCTGGCCTGGATCGATTGCCGCCAGCTGGAGCTGGATGACGATGAGCTGAAACAGCGGCTTATCGAAGAGGCGAGAGTTGTCCCGTCGATGGGGATCGGCTTTGGCAAAGGGGGGCAGGGCTTTATTCGCCTCAATCTGGGCTGCCCGCGCAGCTATCTGGAACAAGCACTCACCGGACTGGAGCGGCTGGTGTCCAGATGACATCGCAGAGCAGGGGACAACAGGGGTAGAGCATGCAACCCCGCTGTCTCCTGCATACCCCAACTGTGAGTTCACCGGCAGTTTCCCGCTCTGGTGCACCACAAGATGCAATAACGGAACGACCGCCACAGGCAGAGACTCGGAATGGTGATACAAACAGGGTCTCTTCAATCCACCTGATAACGATGCCTGCATGATGACGAAGCTTGAACGCCCCTACTTTTCCAGCGTGCACGAGACCGATGAGGGGCTAAGCAGCCCCCTCTCGCTCTACTCCGTTTATGAGGCGATCGATGTGGAACTGCGGGCTCCCCACGAGATGGCCGGTTACCACTGGCATGGCCAGGTGGAAGTCAACATCCCGTTCGATGGCGATGTGGAGTACACCATGAATGGCCAATCCTTTACCCTGGCGGCAGGGCATGCAGGGTTGTTCTGGGCGGCCATTCCCCATCAGCTGACCCGTATCGGCCACTGCTCGCAAATGGGCCTCATCAATATACCGATCCATCTGTTTCTCTCCTGGCCCATCAATCGGGAGCTGCTGAATCAGGTCACCCATGGCGGCGTACTGCAGTCGCGATCAGCCATGCTGGTGAGCGAGTTTGAACTGACCCGCTGGGTCACGGAGAGCCGGATGGATGACCCTGGCCGTCAGCAACTGGTTGCCGACGAGATCTGCCTGATGTTGCGGCGCCTAGGGCTGGATGGCTGGAGCCGCCTGCTCGCCAACCACAGCAATCAGGGGACGACGACGGGTGCCTCGAAACACTCCCAGTTCCATGTGCAGCAGATGCTCGAATACATTGCCGCCCACCATGATGCCCCGCTCACCACCAGGGAGCTGGCCGATCATGTTGGGTTGCACCCCAACTACGCCATGGGGCTGTTTCAGAAGGTGATGCAGATGAGCATCAAGCAGTACGTCACCGCGATGCGGATCAACCATGCCAGAGCCCTGCTCAGCGATACCGACCGCACCATCCTCGATGTCGCACTGACGGCAGGTTTCAACTCCAGCAGCCGCTTCTATGAGACCTTCCAGCGTTATCTGGGGCTGACACCGAGTCGCTACCGCCAACTGAGTCGGGAACGGGCCAACTCTTCGCAGTAAATTCCCAAATAAAAAAGGGGCTCACGCCCCCCTGACTCAATCTCTCCCCGCTTAGCGGGACGGTACCGATACATTCACTCGTCCACCCGGCGGCACAGTCACCTCGACCGCACTCACAGTGACTCCGTTGAGGCGCTGCATACGCGCCTTGCGCAGCTTGCCATCCACCAGCAGGAATCCGTGGTTGCCCGGGAAGCGGGCCTCCCAGAACAGCGCGCGCGGCCCCGTGTTGCCCAACTTGCTGGCGGTAACGCCCTCATGGCGCAGTGACAACCGGTGGGCCCCGACCGGCAGTTGCTCGATGGCTACCCAGTCGATGAAAGCGGGCAATCGGGGCAGGGTTGCCACCCGGTGCGCGGCCGCATCCGGCTCAACCCCCATCATCCCCTCCACGGTCTGCGACACCAGCGTAAAGGAGATCTCCGGATAGTCGCCATTGGTGCCCTGACTAGGCCGCTCATGGGGGAGATTTCGCTTGGCCAGAATGTAGCGCATCCAGCGCCACGCCTCCTCGTTGCGCTGATAGGGGAAATAGGTATCCGGCAGATAGGTGTAGGCCTCGATGTTGGCGGGTGCCTGTGGTGTCGAGCCGATCCCCTCGCCCACCATCTCGCTGATAAAGTCGAGATAGCGGTCATTGCGCGGCCCCGGCTCTGATAGCCGCTTCATCGGAATAAACCAGCTGTTCTCCTTGCCAAAATCGTTGCGCTTGCTGAGATTGCTGTCGAGGATGCGGGCATAGTGGCCCTGCTCATCCCCGGCAACCCGGCTCCACTCCTCGTTGAAGTAGCGCTTCAGCAGCACCGCCTTGCGCTGCCAGACTTGCGCCGCCCGCTTTTCACCGCGAGCCTGCAGCATAGCGGCATAAGCCAGCGTCGCCTGATACTGGGAGCCGATGGCATCGGCTGCCTCTATCGGGTGCTCAGCCCGCTCGTTGTAGGTGCAGGATCCCTGGAAAATACCTCCCTTGCCCTCGGCGATCCCGTTGGGGTGCTGCTCATCATGCAGCGCGATGAAGTCGGTCAGCACCTTGCCGTAAAAGGACCACAGCTCGGGATCCTCGATATAGCGGCGATCGCCGCTCCAGAGGTAGGCGTGGTAAGCCTTCTCCACCAACTCGAACTGGGCGGGCACCTCGCGCACGAACCAGCTGTCGTCCTTGTAGTCGATGGTGTGGGGAGAGCCATCAAAGTTGAAGGCCCAGAGGGTATACCACTTGCGCGCGTCGGTGGCATTGCGAGCAAACACCTTGAACATCGAAAAGTTCTCGGCGCGCCAGCCAGCAATCTCGGCACCGGCAACCTGATGGGCAAAGTCGCGTCCGTAAAAGGCCGTGCGATCGTAATAGCCGGCCCAGTATGAGGGGATGTAGTCATGCAGGCCGGTGCCATCCCCCTCCGGGTGGTACTCGTCCTTGTTGGTGACGCCACGCTGGCCGGTCATGATGAACTGCGCCGTTTTGGCGGCCGCCCAGTTGAATCCTTCCGCCAGTTCGGTGCTGGAAGAGCTGAGATGCACGGCCGGTTGCGATGCTGCCTCCACTCCGGCGGCGACCGCCGGCTGCGCACAGAGGGTAGCGATGCCTGCCGCCATCATGGCGCATGAGAGACGAGCCCGGCGACTCATTGGATATCCCATGTTCAACTCCTTTGATGATGAACGCCGACCCCAAGGTCGGCGTTATAGGTGAAAGAGATCAGCTGGCCGCCGCCTGCGCCTGCTTGGCCTCGATACTTTCGGATTCATATTTGCACATCAGATGATCTACCACCTTGCTCTGGTAGTGGCCGTTGAGCTTGTAGAAGCGGAAGTAAACAAACAGGGTCAGGGCAAAGAAGATGGCCGGCAGCACCACCATGATGGCCTGCATGCCGAAGAGGGTTTCGGCACTCTGCACCGCATTGGGGACATAACCGACCAGAGTCAACATGACACCGATGAAGAAGCCGGCGAAGGCCGAGCCAGCCTTGACCACCATGGTCTGCACCGAGTAAGCGATGCTCTCGTTGCGGGTGCCAAGCTTGTACTCGCCATAGTCGACCGTGTCGGCGACCATGATCACCTGTAGCACCCAGAACAGGGCGGTACCTATGTGGAGCAGGATGCCGGAGAGGATGATCAGCGCGACATTCTGGGGAGCAATGAAACCGATATACATCAGCATCAGGCAGCTCGTTATGGGGCAGAGTGAGGCCAACGCCCAGAGCACCCGCCGCGAGATGAAGCGGGCCAGCCGCGGGAAGATCATCAGGGTGATCAGGTTGGCGATGCCCCCGTACATCATGAAGCTGGGAAAGAGGGACTCCTGACCAATCACATAGGTAAAGTAGTAGATGGCGAAGGCGGTGATGGTGTTGTTCGCCACGTTGTAGCAGAGCGCCATAAACAGCACGCTGGTGAGCTGATCGTTGCGGAAAATAAGCTTGACCGAATCCATGATGGTGGTGCGCTGCTGACTGACAGTGGGGGTCGCGGCCGAGCTGTAGCGCTCCTTAACATTGCGCAGGGTGACCAGGGTCGAGACAAGAAAGAAGGCGACCAGGATGAAGGTGAACATCAGAAAACCGTGGGCCTTGTCCCCCTGGCCAAAATAGTCCACTACCTTGAGGCCGATGGCACCGGTAATAAGCCAGGAGAGACTGGCAAAGAAGCGGGGATAGGGAACCAGTGCCTCGCGCTCGTGCTTGTCGATGGTCAACGTTGGCACCAGCGACCAGAAGGGTATATCCATCAGGGTATAGGTCATGCCCCACAGGATGTAGGTGATGGCCACATAGACGAGCAGGGCCGTCCCTTCGAAATAGTGGGCACTGAACACCATCACCAGGGCGATGGAGTTGACCACTGTACCGATCAGTATCCAGGGTTTGAACTTGCCCCAACGGCTACGGGTATTGTCGACAATCCACCCCATGATGGGGTCATTGACCGCATCCCAAATCCTGGCAATCAGAAAGATGGTGCCGACGAAGGCAGCCGACACCCCCACCACATCCGTGTAGTAGAACATCAGGTACATGTAGACGATGCCGATGGCAAAATCCTTGCCGAAGGCCCCGAAGCCATAGCTCAACTTGGTTTTCAGCGAGACGCTCATGGTTTATCTCCTTGGGGGTTAAGCCCCCCCGCAGGGGGCTCTTGCTCAGCCGTGAATCCACTCCGGCAACCAGCCGCGGTGGGCTTCAATCAGTTCGTCGATCAGGGCGTAGATCTCGTCCATGCCAAGCACTGCTGCGGTGTGGGGGTCGAGCAGGGCTGCATGGTAGATGCTTTCCCGCTTGCGCTCGGTGATCGCTTCGGTGACTAGCGCCTGCACGTTGATGTTGGTGCTCATCAGGGCGGCCAGATGGGTTGGCAGCCGACCGATGGCGGTGGGCTGAATGCCGTTGGCATCCACCAGACAGGGCACCTCCACGCAGCAGCCATCCGGCAGGTTGGTAATGAGGCCGTCGTTTCTGACGTTGCCATAAATGACGCTGGGCTCACCGCTCCAGAGGGAGTTGATGATGACGCTCGCATACTCGTTCGATTCGGGCACCTCGACCCGTTCGGCCTGACGATAGGCAGTGAGGTCATCCTGCCAGCGGGCAATCTGCTCGACGCAGCGCTTGGGATACTCGTCGAGCGGCACCTTGTAGCGCTCGATGAGATCGGGGCGTCCCGGCTTGATGAAGTAGGGGGTGTACTCGGCAAAGTGCTCGGAAGATTCGGTAACAAAGTAGCCAAACTTCTTGAACAGCTCGTAGCGCACCAGATTCTGGCAACGCTGGTTGTGGTGCAGGCCGGGTTTGGGGGCAGTCCCCGCTTCATAGGCAGCCAGCAGCTCGGGATAGAGATTGACGAATTCGCCGCTCTCCAGCTGATGCTCAAGGGTCAAATAGAAGGCCATGTGGTTGATACCGGCACAGCGATAACGCAAGGTCGCCGGATCGATGCCGAGATCACGGGCCAACTCGTGCGCCGTTCCCTGCACCGAGTGGCACAGTCCCACCTGCTTGATATGAGGGAACTGTTGATACATGGCCCAGGTGTTCATCGCCATCGGGTTGACGTAGTTGAGCATGGTGGCGTCGGGGCACACCTCGCTCATTACCTCGCACACCCGCCAAAGATTAGGGATGGTGCGCAGTGCCCGCATGATGCCGCCGGGCCCAAGCGTATCGGCAATGGTCTGTTCGAGACCGTGGCGTTTGCACACCTCGAAATCGGTCACGGTACAGGGCTCGTAACCGCCGATCTGGAAAGCAACGATGACAAAGTTGGCCCCTGCCAGCGCAGGTTTCAGCTCGGTATGGCAACTGAGCAGCCCCTTGGCACCGCTGGAATCCATCAGCTTGCGCACCACAATCTGGGACTCTTCAAGCCGCTGTGGATCTATGTCCATCAGGGAGATGTTGGCATTTTTCAGGGCCGGTTTGTGAAACACATCGCCCAGGATGTTCTTCACAAAGATGGTAGAGCCTGCGCCGATAAAGGTGATATTGGGAGTTCTCATGTCCATTGCTCCAATGACGGTGAAACCAGTGTGCCTACTATGCAGGGCTGGTCCCGTCAGGTGCGTCTCGCTTACGGAACAGAGACTCCCAAAAACTCATTTTTGATGGGCTGGCTGACAAGATCTTAGGAAACGGGACACTTGTTCCCGAAAGTGGGACTCCCTTCTCCTGGCATCGACCGGCTCGCAGACAGCCGGAACGTTACTCCGTTACCCCGGATTCGAGCAGCAGGCACTCATCGGCATCTTCGCTCAATTTGACCAGTCGACTGTGCACCAGCCCCAGCTTGGCCAGCAGGCCGATGGATCGCTCGTTGCCCGGAGTGACGATGGCAACTACCTGCCCGATCCCCAACCGGCTTTTGCCATCGGCAAGGGCGGCCTGCGCCGCTTCAATGGCGTAGCCCTGGCCACGATATTGCGGCAGGAAGGCGTAACCGATATCGACCTGCTCCAGGGTATCGCGCTTGATCAGACCGCAGATACCGAGGCTGGCACCGTCATCCTTGCGCTCCACCAGATAGAGCCCGTGACCATAGCGGGCATAGCTGACTGCCGGCCCCTGCTGGATATACTCCTGCGCCTGTTCGAGGGTGCGAATGCCCCGATCACCGATGTAGCGATAGAAGTCACCGTCATTGAGCAGCTCAAGGATGAAGGGGGCGTCGGTGGCAATCATTTCGCGCAGGATCAGGCGGGAGGAGGCAATCATGGCAAGGGCTCTCAAACGGAAAGTGAAGGGCAAAGAGTGCCCCGTCACTCCCGGACTGGCAAGCCTGTGGCACCATCACTCATACAAAAGGGGTCGCAGTGCGACCCCTGACGAGATGGGAGAAACGGGCTCAGGCGGCCAGCAGTCCGGCATAGCCGTTGCCCTGCTCGCGCAACGCAGTGAACTGGGCAGCGCAATCGGCCCAGCTCAGCCCCAACGCATCTGCCACCTTGTGGGGCCACTCAGGGGGCGCCTCTTCCCCCACATCGGACTGGGCCGCCAGCACAATGGCCAGATGGATCAACCCGGCCTCGGCGGAAAATACCTTGGCCAGCATGGGATTGTAGTGATACTCCACCGCATTGCTGATGGTATCGGGAAACTTCCAGTAACGAGCCATGGCCGCCCCGACCTGGGCATAGTTGAAGCCAACCACCAGCTCTTCTGCCTTGGCCCGCCCCTTGTGCAGCTCCAGATCGTGAATGTGGTGGACAGTGTTTTCAGGCAGCCCCACGTGCATCACCAGCCGGCCAAGATCGTGCAGCAGAGCGCAGGTAAAAACCTCATCTCCCTTCATCCCTTTCTTCACCGCCAGACGGCGGGCCAGTTCAGCCACGTTGAAGACGCAGCCCCAGAAATGTTTGAGATCAATGCCGGGCACGGCCTTGACCGATTCGGTGAGCCCGCAGGCCAGCACCATGTTGCGCACCATCGCCAGTCCAAGCCGCACCGCGGCTTCATTGACGGTGCCGATCTGACGACTGCTGCCGAATTTGGCCGAGTTGGCCAGCCGCAGCAACTTGGCGGAGATGACAGGGTCCTTGTTGATCAACTTGCTGATCTTCAGCAGATCCGGATCCTTTTCATTGAAGGTCTGGATCAAATCGCGCATCACTTCCGGGATCTGGGGCAGTAGCTTGGGCTCAGCCAGCAGGGAATCTATCGTGGGCATAGGCGTGTCCATCCATGTTATCTGTGTTCCAACCTGTTTGCCTTGGCAAACTCTTCCTAATTATGGGTAACAAATGGCCTCCTCATCGGATTGTTTATTCGCTGGCCATTCAAGGTGTTAGTCACATTCAGGCTATACTGGCCGCCACATTCACTGTTGCGGATATCCCATGAACGACACTCAGGAATTTTTTGACGAAGAGACGCTGCTGGAGATGGTGGAGAACCAGCTCAACGATGGTCACCCTCCCCATGTGAAGGCGACCCTGATGCGGCTGGTGATGAAGGGCACCCCGCGGGAAGAGGCGTTGCAATATATCGCCTGCGCCCTAGGGGCCGAGCTGATGGCGATGGAGGCCGATCAGGGCCCCTTCAATCTGACCCGCTACGGCGAATTCCTCGACAGCCTGCCCGAGATGCCGTGGGCTGACTGATAACCGGAGCTGACCAAGGCGCTACGCCTTTGCATGACTCCTTAAAAACAGAAGGGCGGGCGCCAATGGCCCCGCCCTTGTTGTATGGATCCGCTCCGGATCAGAACTGGGAGTTGATGACCACCTCTTCCCCCAGCGCCCCTGCCAACGGCAGTGGTCGATAGCTGGAGTTGGCGGCCCGCAGCAGCCGAATGCCGCGAATGCCGACCTCCTGCGCCGCCTTGATATCACCGTAGAAGAGCGTCATCTGCTTATCCTTGAGCCACTGCACCTTGGTGTTCTGCCCCGCTGGCCACCGGCGAAGATCACCGGATTGAGCTGGTCGGCCGGAATATTCATGGTCTGCTGCAGGATCTGGCTCACGGTCTCGGTCTTGGTCTTGGTGGCTAGCCCCCCATTTTATCCGCCTGGGATAAGCCTCCACCAACCAGGATATGACAAGCCTCTTTTGACCCTAGATATCGGCTGGAAGAGCCAGAGTGGGCTATAACTGCTTAACACCCGCTATTGATATCAAAATCAACGACTCTCTCTGGAGATGCCATGGACGCGCACACTTCCTCTTCCAATACCACAGGTTCGGCCCCTTCCACTCATCATGCCGGGATAGACACCCTCGATCAGGTGCTGGTACGGCTCGAACTCTCGCCAGAGGGGCAGATCCTTGATGCCAACCCGCGATTTCTGAGCCTCATGGGCTACACGCTAGATGAGCTCTCCGGCAAGCACTACGGCATGCTGCTCTCCCCGGACCAGGTGCAATCCGCCACACATGACACCTTTCAGGCCGCACTGCGCAGCGGCTCCTCGCAGGAGGACGAGCTTCACCTGCTGGACAAGCCGGGACGGGATGTCTGGATCCGTGGAGCCTGCAGCCCGGTTCTGGATGACAATGGACAACTATCTCGTATGACTCTGTACGCCATGGATCTGACCGGGCAGAAGCAGCTCACGGCCAGCTTCGAGGGCCAGCTCAATGCGCTGAGCCGGGTCATGGGCAAGGTCGAGTTTTCGCTGGAGGGCACCATACTGGATGCCAATCCACGCTTTCTCGACATAGTGGGTTACCAGCTGGAAGAGCTGAAAGGGCAACACCACAGGCTGCTGGTTGACCCAGACTACGCCCAGTCGGCGGATTACCTCGCCTTCTGGGACACGCTGCGCCGGGGCGAGTTTCTGGCTGGCGAATTCTGCCGCCTGAACAAGCAGGGACAGGAGGTATGGATCCAGGGCTCCTACAACCCCGTGCTGGATCTGAACGGCAAGCCCAGTAAAATCGTCAAGTTTGCCACCGACATCACGGCGCAGGTGGAGCAGCACCGCCAGCTCAAACAGGCGATGGTGGAAGCGGAAGAGGCCGCCAGAGTGCGCGAGGAGCTGCACAAGTCTCTGCAAGAGATGTCGACCCCTGTCACCCCTATCTGGGACGGGATCCTGCTGCTGCCACTGGTTGGGATCATCGACTCCATGCGCACTGCCGACGTGATGAACAAGTCGCTCACCAAGATTGCCGAAACCCGCGCCCGGGTCTTTGTGCTGGATATTGCCGGAGTCGCCACCGTGGACACTGGCGTCGCCAACCGGCTGATCAAGATCACCAAGGCGACCCAGTTTATGGGCTGTGAAGCCATCATCTCGGGAGTCTCCCCCGCCATTGCCCGTACCATGGTGGAGCTGGGGGTGTCGGTCGGTGACGTCCGTACCACAGCGACCCTGAGAGACGCCTTCGAAATAGCGCTCAAACGGGTTGGCTCAGCCCTCTAGGTCGCGGCAATGACCATGCAGCTCAACAACGATCTTGGCATCGCCGATATGGCCGACTGCATAGTAGTCAGCATGCGCCCCGATCTCGGAGACGACGGCATGCAGATGCTGATGCAGGCCCTCTCCCAGCGACTGGTACACGGGCGTCACCATGCAGTCTTGCTCGACTTCTCCGGCGTCATGCTACTGGATCACCATGAATTCAGACAGGTTTGCAAACTTGCCGAGGTGTGCCGTCTGTTGGGTGCCACCTGCCTGCTGGTAGGGCTCAATGCCGGGATCGCCGCATTTCTGGCGCTAGCCGAGGCACAGCCCGGGCCACTGCGCTGCTTCATCGACATGGACGACGCTTTTGCCCATGTCAGCCGCCTCCAGGGCGAGGAATAAACCGCCATGATACAAGAGCATGCGACCCGGGAGGCCAGCTATCCGCTACGCCACGATATCGATCTGCACCTGGCTGTGATGTCGGTTCGTCGGCTCCCATTTATCGCCAACCTATCCGACGTGGATCGCGCCATACTCTCCACCGTGGTCTCCGAACTTGGCAGCAATATCCTGAAATACGCCGGGCAGGGGGAGATCACCCTGATGCTCCATCACCCGAAGGGGAGATCCTGCATCGACATCATCGCCCGTGACAAAGGGCCCGGCATATCGGATGTCTATCAGGCCCTGCAGGATCACTACAGCACTTCCGGCACCCTGGGACTGGGACTGCCCGGCGTGCGGCGCATGATGTCAGAGCTCACCATCAGCACACCGCCGGAAGGGGGCACCCTGGTGCAGGCGCGCAAATGGCTGGGTTCTGTACCCTCGGTCCCACGTCTCATCACGCCCACCCAACAATGGGGGCAGGCAGGTCTGACACTGGTCTGGGCTAGCGAAAACAGACCCTGTTATCCGGAAAAGGTCTCCGGCGATCTGGTCTTTATCCGGCCCACATCCGACGGCGTCTTGCTGGTACTGATCGATGTCAGCGGCCACGGCTCCTCGGCCAACAAGCTGGCACTGATACTGCAAGAGGCGCTGCAAAACACCCCTGAACAGGAGCCGGCACCTCTGCTGCAGCTGTTGCACCAACACTGCATCGGTACCCGGGGAGCGGCCGCTGGCATAGCCCTGGTCAACAGTGAACGGGGTGAACTGAGCTACGCCGGCATCGGCAACACCCGCATCTGTCTGCGCGGCCATGACCTCTGGCGCGGTATCTCCCGTGATGGGGTGCTGGGGGAGCGCTTCCCCACCCCCTTGCTGCAACGGCAGCCCATCAAGCCGGGGGATGTGCTGATGCTCTATTCGGATGGCATCAGCGAGTCACTCAACCTGCGTGACGGCGCACTGGATCTGGGGGCTGATCCCGTCATTCTGGCCCGTCAAGTCATAGACCATAGTGGGCGCAGCACCGACGATGCGAGCTGTATTGTGCTGCGGGTACAACCAGAGAAGGAGCGCTAGATGCGGCAGCTGATCGGTGATATCAGGCTCTCTGGCCCGACGGCAGCCCTCACCGCCAGACGCAAGGTGATCCGGGTGCTCACCTGCATCGACAAGAGCCCCACCTTCGTGGCGCCGCTGGCGGGTACCACCTCGGAGCTGGTGCGCCAGCTGACGGCAACCATCGACTCGCTGCAACTCCAGCTTTGGCTGGAGAGCAATACGCGGGAGCTGTGGGTCTCCCTCTCGGCCGACGAGCCACTGCAGCACAACGCACCCGGTGCAACCCATGGCAGCATCCGGCTGGTTCCTCATGCTGACACCGCCATCGCTCTGGTATGCCACCTGCCACACTGGCCCGATGACGCTCTGCTGTTGCAGATGCAGCAGCAGTTCGCTGAACCGACCCGGGATGAGCTGTTCGCCGTGATGCAGACCAAGAATCAGGAGCTGGAGCAGGCCTATGAGCTGGCAGAAAGCGCAACCCGGGCCAAAAGCGATTTTCTCGCCAACATGAGCCATGAAATCCGCACCCCGATGAACGCCATTCTGGGTATGGCCCACCTCGCCCTGCAAACACGCCTCGACTCGCAGCAGGCTGATTATCTGGGCAAGATCCAGCGCTCGGCCCATCACCTGCTCGGCATCATCAACGATATCCTCGACTTCTCCAAGATCGAGGCGGGCAAGCTGGATCTGGAGCAGATCGAGTTCGATCTCGACCATGTGCTGGAAAATCTGGCAACCCTGGTGGGCGAGAAGGCCGAAGCCAAAGGCATAGAACTGCTGTTCGAGGTCGATCACCAGCTAGACACCCTGCTCTATGGCGATCCCCTGCGGCTCGGCCAGATCCTGATCAACTACGCCAACAACGCAGTCAAATTCACCGAGCAGGGGGAGATACTGGTCAAGGTCACTTGTCTGGAGAAACGACCGCAAGAGGTGCTGTTGCACTGCTCGGTGCAGGACACGGGGATCGGCATGAGCCAGGAGCAGCAGCAACGGCTGTTCCAGTCTTTCCAGCAGGCGGACAGCTCCACCACCCGCAAATACGGCGGCACCGGCCTCGGGCTCGCCATCTCCCGCGAACTGGCGGCACTGATGGGAGGGGAGGTCGGCGTGCAGAGCGAACCGGGCAAGGGAAGCACTTTCTGGTTTACTGCCCGACTCGGCCGCGGCAGATACCGCTCACGCTATCTGCCAAGTCTGGATCTGCGTGGCCGCCGCATACTGGTGGTCGACGACAGTGCCAGCGCCCGCACCATACTGGCTGCCCTGCTGCGCAGCATGAGTTTCGTGGTCGACACCGCCGAATCGGGTCAGCAAGGGCTGCAGATGATCGCCTGTGCCGAGCAGGAAGGTAACGCCTACGAGGTGGTGCTGCTGGATTGGCACATGCCCGGGCTGGATGGCATAGAGACGGGGCGCCGCCTCATCGCCCGCGGCCTTGGCAAGCGGCTTTATCGGGTCATGGTGACAGGTTATGGGCGGGAAGAGATTTTTCGCGAAGCAGAGGCCGCCGGCTTTGATAGGGTGCTGGTCAAACCAGTCTGTGCCTCTGTGTTGTTTGATACCATCATTGGGCTGTTCGGCCAGCAAACCACGGCGACTGCCTTGAAGCCCACCCAGCCTACCCACAACTATCGCTTCGAGGGACTCCGTATACTGCTGGCAGAAGACAACGAGCTGAATCAGCAGGTGGCCATGGAACTGCTGCGAGCGGCGGGCATCGACGTCAGCATTGCTGCCAATGGTGCCATTGCTCTGGAAATGGCTGCGCAACAACCATACGACCTGATCCTGATGGACATGCAGATGCCGGTGATGGATGGACTGACTGCCACCCGTCAGTTGCGCCAGCAAGAGAGCGAAGGGCACCACACTCCGATCCTCGCCATGACGGCCAATGTCATGGCCGGTGACCGGGAACGCTGTCTGGCGGCCGGTATGGATGACCACATCGCCAAGCCCATCGACCCCGACAAGCTTTATGCCGCACTGCAGTGCTGGGCCCCTGCCTTCAGCGTTGAAACCGATGCAATACCCAAGAGCGCACCTTCACCACAGCACCAGCCATTGCAGCCTCAGTTAAGAGCGCTCGGACTCAATGCCGAAGCCGCCCTGCAACGGCTGATGTACAACTGGGGGTGGTATCAGGATCTGCTGCAACGATTTGCCCAACAGGGCACCCGGCCCATGCAGAGCCTGATCGCCGCCCTGCAGAAGAACGACCGGGAGGAGGCCCATCGTCAGGCCCATACCCTCAAGGGGATTACCGCCACTCTGGGCGCCGAACCACTGCGGGGTATCTCGGCCAGGCTGGAGAGTGCACTCTCCCGGGGGGATGACACCACCAGCCTGCTTCCACTGGCGGAACAGGGGCTGCAGATGCAGCAGCAACTGAGCGATGGCCTACAGGCCCTGCTACCCACCCAGACCACAGCCGACCTGCCGGAGCAAGAACAAGTCGACCTGGCGCCCCTGCTGGCGCAGCTGATCCGGCTGCTGGCGGAAGATGATGCCGGAGCTCTGACCCTGTTCCAGCAGCATCAGCAGCAGCTGACGAGAGTGCTGGGAGAGACGGCATCCAGGATAGCTGACGCCATTACCGGCTTCCGTTTTACGGATGCACTTGCACATCTGCAACGAGTCCGGGCCCTCAGGCCCGATCTGTTCAACCAAGAGTGAGGGCACCACCATGCTCAACCTGCTGGATCCCGATACCAAGCCCACCCTGCTGGTGGTCGATGACACCCCTGAAAACCTCTCATTGCTCAGCGCCTTGCTCAGCCCACAATACCGGGTCAAGGTCGCCATCAGTGGCCAGCGGGCACTGGAGATACTGTCATCAGACTCCCGGGTAGATTTGATCCTGCTTGATGTCGTGATGCCCGGGATGGATGGTTATCAGGTGATGCAGGCACTGCAGGAGATGCCGCAGGCACGGCATATTCCGGTGATTTTTCTGACTGCCAAGGTAGAGGAGAGCGCCGAGGCACATGGACTGGCTCTCGGCGCCGTGGACTATATTCACAAGCCGATCTCCCCCGCCATCGTGCTGGCCCGCGTCAGAAACCACCTTGAGCTGAAGGCGGCACGGGATCTGCTACATGACCAAAATGCCTATCTGGAGCAGGAGGTGGAACGACGCACCCGAGAAAACGAGCTGATCCAGAACATCACCATCCACTCCCTCGCCTCTCTGGCCGAAACCCGGGACAACGAGACCGGCAACCACATTCTGCGCACCCAGCATTATGTGAAGCTATTGGCGGAAACTCTCTGCGAGCACCCTCGCTTTCGTGCCGAGCTGACCCCCAAGACAATAGAGCTGCTGTTCAAGTCGGCCCCCCTGCACGATATCGGCAAAGTCGGCGTACCGGACCGGATCCTGCTCAAACCTGGCAAACTCGATGAAGATGAGTTCGCCCAGATGAAACACCACTCCACCCTTGGCAAGGAGGCCATAGTCCACGCCGAGGAGGCACTGGGGGTAGAGGTGGAATTTCTGAGACTGGCCAAGGAGATCGCCTGCTACCACCACGAGAAGTGGGATGGCACCGGCTACCCCTACGGTCTGATAGGAGATGAGATTCCCCTCTCGGCCCGACTGATGGCGCTAGCAGATGTGTACGATGCCTTGATCAGCAAGCGGTGTTACAAGGCAGCCATGACCCATGCAGAGGTGGTGCCCATCATTTTGGCGGGAAGGGGCAACCATTTTGATCCCGACATCACGGATGCCTTCGCTCACATCCACGTGCAATTTCACGAGATCGCGCTGCGCTACAACGACGACAAGAGCGATCAGGAGGCCAAACTCGACTAGGTGCTGGAATCAGCAGGCAACAAGTCAGTGAAGATGAAACCATCGCGCTCCACCGTCTTCCCCGTGCAGATCGCCAGCGGGCGCAGAAACATGGGGCCATCATAGGCCAGAGTGTGAAACTCGCCGTTCTCGCCGCACGGATCGACCCCCGCCGGCTGCGCCGCCAGCAGTGCCTCGTCAAAATCGTGGCCACCCAGGCTGGCATCCAACTTGTTCGGGTCGAGAGCACTGATCCGCGCCTTCAACCCAGCGGCCACCATCTGCGACGCCAGTTCACGGGTATTGCTGCCCCACAGCGGGAACAGTGGTTCGATGCCGGTGCCTGCCAGCAGCTTTTCACGGTAGGCGCGCACATCCTCAAGGAACAAGTCGCCAAAGGCCATATGGCGGATCCCCTGTGCCACCACATCGGCGATAAAGCCGGTCATGATGCGGGCGTAATCCTCGTTGCTGCAGGGCCAGGGCAGATCGATGGTGATGAGGGGCAGCCCGACGCAGGCGGCCTGTTCGGTCAACAGCTGCTTGCGCACCCCGTGCATCGCCACCCGCTCGAATGCCTGATTGAGGGTGGTAAACAGCCCCACCACCTCGATGGCGGGATCCTGCCGCAACTGATGCAGAGCCCATGCGCAATCCTTGCCGCTGCTCCAGGAGAGCAGTACCCGTTTCTTTTCCATCATTCCTCCGCCAGCGGGGCATTCGGATTGCCCCAAAAAGATGCAAGACAGTGTTGCGAATTGCGCGATTTACACACAAGAGGCAGGCAGCATACTCTCGATCACCTGTATATGCCCCTTGCACGGGGTGACAATAACTAAAAAAACCGATGGGAAACATACGGATATGACCACGACCACACAACAACACGATCACGCCCGCCCCCTCAATCGACAGGATTACAAAACCCTGAGTCTGGCTGCCCTCGGCGGTGCGCTGGAGTTTTACGACTTCATCATCTTCGTCTTTTTCGCCGTGGTCATCGGCGAGCTGTTCTTCCCGGCAGATATTCCCGAGTGGTTGCGCCAGTTCCAGACCTTCGGCATCTTCGCCGCCGGTTATCTGGCCCGCCCGCTCGGCGGCATCATTATGGCCCACTTTGGCGATCTCATCGGTCGCAAGCGGATGTTCACCCTCAGCATCATCATGATGGCGCTGCCGACCCTGTTGATCGGTCTGCTACCCACCTATGCAGTGCTCGGCATCGGCGCCCCCATCGCCCTGCTGGGACTGCGGATCCTGCAAGGCGCCGCCATCGGCGGTGAAGTGCCGGGCGCCTGGGTGTTTGTCGCCGAGCACGTTCCTGCCCGTCGGGTCGGGGTCGCCTGCGGCACGCTCACGGCGGGATTGACGGCCGGCATCCTGCTCGGCTCCCTCATCGCCACTGCGGTCAACAAGAGCCTGACCCCGGCCGAAGTGAGTGACTGGGGCTGGCGAGTGCCCTTCCTGCTGGGCGGTATCTTCGGCATCGTCGCCATGTACCTGCGTCGCTGGTTGCACGAGACCCCGGTCTTCGCCGAGATGAAGGCCAACAAGACCCTGGCTGACGAACTCCCCCTCAAGTCGGTACTGCGCAACCACAAGAGCAGCGTGGTGGTCTCCATGCTGCTCACCTGGCTGCTCTCCGCCGGTATCGTGGTGGTGATCCTGATGACCCCCACCTATCTGCAGAAGGTCTATGGCATCAGCCCGGCTGACGCCCTGACCGCCAACTCGCTGGCGATCATTGCCCTGACCCTCGGCTGCATCGTCTATGGCCGACTGATCGACCTGCTGGGCAGCGGTCTCACCTTCATGTTCGGCTCCCTGCTGCTGGCAGGCTCCAGCTACGCCTTCTATCACGGTCTGGCGGCCGGTACGAGCCAGCTGGTGCCGCTCTACATGCTGGCAGGCTTTGCGGTCGGGATTGTCGGCGCCGTGCCTTACGTGATGGTCAACGCCTTCCCGCCGGTGGTGCGCTTCTCAGGTCTGTCGTTCTCCTACAACGTGGCCTACGCCATCTTCGGCGGCCTCACCCCGATGGCGGTGACCCTCTGGATGAAGAGCGACATGCTGGCCCCCTCCCACTATGTGGTAAGCCTGTCGGTGCTGGGTTTCGCCATCGGCCTCTGGCTCTGGTTCCAGCAACGGGCCATCCGGCAACAGCAAGCGCCGCAAGCGGCCTGAACCGAACATCAAGCCCCGGTATCTGCCGGGGCTTTTTTGTACTGCTTATGTTCAGTTTCGCCAGCATAAGATAGCCTCCCTCTTGAGTCAGGTGACCACCTGGATCAAGGTATTCCCATTCATCCCTGCTATCCGAGGCTCAACATGTTCTTTCAGGTCGTATTTCTCGCTTTGCTGGCGTTGCTGCCCATGGTCAATCCGCCTACCACGGCCACCCTGCTGCTGGGGCTGAGCAAGGGGATGTCGCGCGAACATGTGCGACGTCAGGTCAATATGGCGGCCATCTATCTGTTCTGCACCCTCTGCATCACTTTCTTTATCGGATCCTCGATTCTGGATCTGTTCGGTATCTCCATTCCGGGTTTGCGCCTGGCCGGGGGGCTCATCATCGGCTTTATCGGCTTTCGCATGCTGTTCCCCGCCCCCAGCCAGCAGAGCGGGGTCGATATCAACCAGAGCATTGCCTTCGTACCACTCACCATGCCCAGCATGTGCGGGCCGGGCACCATGGCGCTGGTGATAAGCGGGGCAGCCCAGATTGCCGAGCTGCCTGACGAGTACAACCGCCTCACCATCTATGGCGCCATGGTCACTGCGTTTGCCCTGATGAGCCTGATCAGCTGGGGAGTATTGAAGCTGGCGGATCCGGTCTGCAAGATCCTTGGCGCCACCGGCATCGATGCCATGACACGCATCATGGGCTTCCTGCTGGTCTGCATGGGTATGCAGTTTTGCATCAACGGCATCAAGGAAGTGGCACAGGATCCGGTCTTCCACGGCGGCCAGGCCGTGCAAACCGCACCGGCGCTACCGCAGGCTTCCGGCACGTTTGATCAGTTGCCGCAAAAGCCCGCCAGCTCTGATTGAAAACGGTATCAAAAAGTCCCTGACGATCTGCACTGATCTTGTTCCTGATCATGTTATTGACACAAAAATGGGTTAGTTTGTTTTTTATACAGACTTTATTCAGACGGACGCTGATAGGTTTGTTGATGAATACCCACTCAACTTCAGGAGAGTATGCAGATGGAGAAGATACTGACCGAAATAGGGAGCCATAGCCTGTTTCACGAGTACCTGAACGTGGTTGGGATTGCGAGCCCATCCCTCGCCAAGATTGAGCAACACTGGGAATATAAAAAGCGGGAGCAGCTGGTCGCCAAAATCCAGATCGACAAACAGGGCAATGCCCGTTACTTCATCGATGCTCGCGCAATATCCATCAACTGATACCGAATAACCAGCCAGCCCCGCTCCACCGAACGGGGCTTTTTGTTGTCTGCGATCCCGCACTCGCTGACCCGCATTATCTCTGCTGTTGCCAGAAGCTCTGCTTGTTTTTTGTACAGCACTCATTCAGCTCGACATGGCTATCTTGTATCTGCCCCCCTTGTTCCAGAAGAGTGCCCATATGACCAAGATGCTGACCGAAATCGGCAGTCATAGCCTGTTTCACGAATACCTGAATGTGCTCGGCATAGCCAATCCAGCTCTTGCCAACATAGAACAACTGTGGGAACACAGGCAGCAAGAGAGGCTGCTCGCCAAAATCCAGATCGACAAACAGGGTAAAGCCCGTTACTTCATCAACGCCCGCGCCATCTCGGTCAATTAACACCGATGATTCTGCAAGCCCCGGCCTACTGACCGGGGCTTTTTGTTGCATGTCCATCAAGCAGGCTAGTCAATCCCCCTGTCACCCCCTCTTCTCTCTATGCTCCTCTGATGGAATTTTACCTCCTTTAAAAAGAAAATAATTAGAATAATTAATTATGCGACACTGGTCTCATAATGAAAATCAAAAATCGAGCATGATGACCCGCATCGAAAAGAATGATTTACGCCGGGAATGGCGACGACCTGAAGTAGAGGAAACGATGACCATTGACCTATCAAGCATGATTACTGAAACCCGCAATCCAGCCAGCATCGAGATCGATCAGCTCCCGACGCTGGATATGCTGCGGATCATCAATCAAGAAGATCAACACGTTGCAGTGGCTGTAGGCCAACTGCTGCCCGAGATCGCCAAGGCGGTCGATGCTATTGCAGCCGCATTTGGCAAAGGCGGCCGCCTGATCTACATCGGGGCTGGCACCTCCGGGCGCCTCGGCATTCTGGACGCCAGCGAATGTCCCCCCACCTACGGGGTCTCTGCAGAACTGGTCATCGGTCTGATTGCGGGGGGCCACAAGGCCATCTTGCAGGCAGTGGAGAATGCCGAAGACGATGCAGAACTCGGTGCCAACGATCTTAAAAGCATCCACTTCAGTGCCAATGACGTGCTGGTGGGTATCGCAGCCAGCGGTCGAACCCCCTATGTGCTGGGCGCCATGCAATATGCCAGGAGCCTGGGTGCCACAGTGTGCAGCATCAGCTGCAACCCGGGCAGTCCGCTCGCGAAAGCGGCCGACATCAGCATGGTCGCCGTGGTCGGCCCCGAGATTGTGACCGGCTCCTCCCGCATGAAAGCGGGCACCGCCCAGAAGCTGATCCTCAATATGCTCTCGACCGGCGCCATGATCCGCACCGGCAAGGTCTACGGCAATCTGATGGTGGATGTGGAGGCGACCAACGCCAAACTGGTGGAGCGCCAGAAGCGCATCGTCATGGAAGCAACCGAATGTGACCGTGGCACGGCCGAGCAGGCTCTTGCCGCCGCAGATAACCATTGCAAGACCGCCATCGTAATGATCCTGGCCAATATCTCCGCCAGCGAAGCACGAGAGCGGCTGAAAAGCAGCGGCGGCTTTATCAGCAAATGCACAGATGAATCGGCCGACCGCACATTGGCCGCGCCAGCAATGGCGACAGGATAACAACATAAGCGGGGCATCCGCCCCCTCACATCAGACTGACCGGGTTCTTTATGGCAAAAATAACTGACACCATGATTGGCCAGATCATCCAGGCCATCGGCGGCCGGGATAACATCACCAACTGTGGCCACTGCATGACCCGCTTGCGGCTGAGCCTGGCGGACAGCCTGCATGCCGACCGCGATACTATCAAACGGATTGCCGGGGTGATGGGGGTGATTGAAAGCGACAATCAGTTCCAGATAGTGCTTGGCCCCGGCAAGGCCCAGACTGCCTGCGAGATGATGAATGGCATGCTGAATGCAGACGCGGGAACACTGACCGCCCCCCGCCCGCAATCATCGGATCTTGGCGACATCGCCGCCGCCAACAAACAGGCGCTGAAGCAGAAACAGAGCAGTGCGGCACACCGCTTCCTGGCCAAGTTTGCCACCATTTTCACTCCGCTGATCCCCGGTTTTATCGCTGCGGGTCTGCTGCTCGGCTGTGCCACCCTTATCGAACAGACCCTGTTGCTGGAAGGACAGCAGACAGGGGGCATGCTGGCCGAATTCGTCGGCTACATGAAGCTCTTCAGCAAGGGATTGTTCAGCTTCCTCAGCATCCTGATCGGCTACAACGCCCAGAAGGCGTTTGGTGGCTCCGGCGTCAACGGTGCCATCATCGCCTCTCTGTTTGTCATGGGTTATGACCCTCAGGCCAGCAGCGGCATCTACTCCGGTATCACCGACTTCTTCGGCCATCAGATCGATCCCCGCGGCAACATCATCGGCGTGCTGATCGCCTGCATCATAGGCGCTTCGGTTGAGCGCCAGGTTCGCCGCTACATGCCGGACAGTCTGGATATGATCCTCACTTCCTGCATCACCCTGCTGATCATGGGAGCCGTCACCTTTATCCTGATCATGCCCCTCGGCGTGCAGCTCTATAACGGCATGTCCTGGCTCTTCATCAACCTCAATGGCAACCCGTTCGGTACCGCTATTCTGGCTGGCCTGTTCCTCATCTCGGTGATGTTTGGCATCCACCAGGGGTTCGTTCCCGTCTACTTTGCGCTGATGGATGCCCAGGGCTTCAACTCCCTGTTTCCTATCCTAGCGCTGGCCGGTGCCGGACAGGTAGGCGCTGCGCTGGCGCTCTACAGCCGGGCAGGCAAGGATTCCCTACTGCGCACTCAGGTGAAGGGCACCATCATTCCAGGCATTCTGGGGGTCGGTGAGCCGCTCATCTACGGCGTCACCCTGCCGCGGGTCAAACCCTTCATCACCGCCTGTTGCGGTGGTTCGCTGGGGGGATTCGTGGTTGGCCTGATCTCCTGGATGGGTCTGCCGGTCGGCCTCAACACCGTCTTTGGCCCATCCGGTATCGTCGCCCTGCCGCTGATGACCTCCGCCCAGGGGATCTTCCCCGGCATGATGGTCTATGCGGTCGGCCTCGCCGTCGCCTACCTCGGCGGCTACCTCTTCACCCTGATGTTCGGCTGCAAGAACGTCGATCTGAGTTAATCCCTCCTCCGGATTTCTAGCCAAGGTCTGGCCCCGAGCAATCGGGGTCATGGCCAAACTCATCCCGGCTCTGGCACAGAGCCCGTACAGGAACGATAAAAAATGAAAAAATCCATGCTTGCTCTGATTCTTCCCGCGCTGCTCGGCACAGGTTCCGCTCATGCGGCCGTCATCTATCAGGCTGACGATGGCTCCAACGTCGACCTCTACGGTCGTCTTGGCTTCAATATTTCCGACAAGAAGAGCGGCAATGATCAGGGTGACTTCGATGGCCGTATCGGCTTTACCGCCCGTCAGACCATCAATGACGATGTCGCAGTGATCGGCATGGCGCAATATCAGGTCAATGCAGCCGAATACGCCAACAACGTGCAGAAGAACAGCAGCGACCTCACTGCCCGTTACGTCTGGGCCGGGATCGACGGTGGCCAGTGGGGCAAGGTGACCGGCGGGCGCGTCTCTTCCGGCCTCATCATGTTCACTGATATTGGCGATGTGTTTGCGGCCTCTGATGTCTCCATGGCTCGTCAGGCCAGCAAGGTGGACTCCACCGCCGTGCAGGTGTTCCGTCAGGATGGCACCCTGCAGTACCAGAACACCCTCGGCAATCTGGATCTCTCGCTCGCCTACATCCTTGGTAACGGCACCTCGGATCTTGATTACGGCTACAACGGCGCCCTGCGCTACATCTTCGATCTGGGCAATGCCGGTAAACTGGCTCCGGTCGTGGCGTATCAGCAGACCAAAGCCGCCCAGAGCAGTGGCAGCAAGGTCGATCCCAATGCCGATGAGTATCGCTTCGCCGGGATTGGTACCCGCTACTATCTCGGCCCTCTGATGTTGGGTGCCCTCTATAGCAAGGATCAGGTGACCTATCGCGACGGCCGTGCTGACAGTGAAGACAAGGTGTGGGAACTGACCGCTGTGTATGACATCAACCAGAAGTGGGCGGCCCGCGCAGGCTATCGTCACCTCGTCAACGAGGGTGGCGATCAGATGGCACTGCGCGATACTACGCTGGAGCTGCAATACAAGCTCACCCCGCGATCTTCCCTCTACAGCGCCTATGTGATCCGCAATGGTGAAGATGGTCTGGCTGGTAGCACCATCACCAGCTTTGGTGGCAGCAGCAACAGCGAGAGCTTCTACCACCTCGGCCTGCGCTACGAATTCTGATCTGGTTGCCGGCCTGCGGGCCGGCTCCTTCATGGAGTCTTATGATGGCACGATCCTCCCTGCTCTCTCCCCTACTACTATCCCCCCTGTTTGCCCTGCTGCTCAGCGTACCGGCCACGGCCGCCCGACTGGAGCTGGCCGATACCCTCACCCTGCTCGCCTCGCCACAGGGCAAACCCTCGGCCTTCACCCGGACCATTGAGCTCCCGGCGGGAGAGTCCCGACTGCTGGTCCGCTTTGACAGCCCAAGTGACCCTCGATCCACCAACGAGAGCCCGGGACGCGTGACCTCTGCTCCTCTGCTGGTCACCCTACAGCACCAGCACAAGGGACGCTGCAATTGACCACCCCGGTGCTGACCAGCCCCTCGGTTATCCGCCGGTTTGCCGCCAGCCCGGCCCTGCGGCTGAGTGACGACAAGGGCACCTCACAGCCGCTGACACTACAAGCCCTGCCACGCAGCCGGGATGGACTGGGCACCGATTACCAGGCCCTGCTGGCGAGCCATACGCCAACAGTGAGCTCGGCCCCCATTTTCGCAACACAAGCCGCAACTGCCGCTCATACAGCTTCTGCACTTACGCCGGAGCAGGCGGATGCCACCCTGCGGGAACTCTATCTGGCGGCCGATGCCAAGCGGCGTAAAGCCTTTATCCGCTGGGCCCTTGACCTCTAGCAGACAACAAAAAACCACCTGTTCAGGTGGTTTTTTGTTGTACGGATGATGCAGAGGCAGAGCCGACCTCACTCCTTGTTGAGTCGGTCGATGGCATCCCGGGTACCGTCAATCAGTGCCCAGGCTCGCTCGTCTCTGCGCTGCACCAGGCCGAGGAACAGGATGTCGGTAATGGTGTTCTGGGCGGTACGTGAGGAGATGGAAGAGATACGCAACTCGTTCTCCTCCGCCACCGTATCCAGCACCATGTCGGCCATCTGGCGCAACTGGGTTTGCCGGAACGAAGTCACGGCAATCAGGGTGGCACCATTGCGCTTGGCCAGCTCGGCCGCCGCCAGCACATCACGGCTGGCGCCAGAATAGGAGATGACCAGCTGTACATCACCCGGCCCCAGGGTCTGGGCGATGGAGATCTGCACATGGCTATCCTGGGCAAACAGGGTAGTTACGCCGATCTTGAGCAACTTGTACCAGAGATCCTTGGCAGTCAGTGCCGAACCGCCAATCCCCACCAGCTGTACCCGCCCGGCGCCATCTATGGTATCGAGTACCTGCTTCAGCAGAGCACTGTCGAGGGCCTGAGTGGTCTCGACGATGGAGTTGATCTTCTCCTGCGCCAGCTTCTTGGCCATGGTCTCCAGATCATCGTCCCGCCCGATGCCATTGTAGAGATCACCGACATTGTCGGTCTTGATGGCATGCTTGCGCCCCAGATCCTCGCTAACCGCCAGCTTGAAGGCGGTGAAGCCCTTGAACCCGATCTTCTGGGTGAACTTCACTATGCTCGACTGGCTCACCTCCGCCTGCTGGGCCAGCTCCTGGGAGGAGAAGCGAGTCACCTGCTCCGGGCAGGAGAGGATGTAATCGGCAATCTTGAGCTCGCTGGGAGAGAGCTGGCTCCGGATATTGGATATTTTCGACAGGGTAAGCATGGTTTCTCTCTGTTCTTGTTCTGCGTCGAGGCTTACTGGGTGCCACCCACGGTGAGCTGATCCAGCTTGAGGGTGGGCTGGCCGACACCGACTGGCACGCTCTGCCCCTCCTTGCCGCAGATGCCAACCCCGCGATCCAGCGCAAGGTCGCTACCCACCATGGAGACCTGGCTCATCGCCTCGGGGCCGTTGCCGATCAGGGTCGCGCCCTTGATGGGGGCAGTGATCTTGCCATCCTCGATGAGATAAGCCTCGGAGGCGGAGAAGACAAACTTGCCGGAGGTGATGTCCACCTGACCGCCGCCGAAGTTGGGGGCATAGATCCCCTTCTTCACCGAGGCGATGATCTCGGCCGGATCATACTGACCCGCCAGCATATAGGTGTTGGTCATGCGCGGCATCGGCATGGCGGCGTAGGATTCGCGGCGCCCGTTGCCGGTGAGCGGCACGCCCATCAAACGGGCATTCTGCTTGTCCTGCAGGTAACCCTTGAGAATGCCATTCTCGATCAGCACGTTGTAGCCACCCGGTGTCCCCTCGTCATCGATGGAGACGGAGCCGCGTCGACCCGGCAGGGTGCCGTCATCGACGATGGTACAGTGTTTGGAAGCCACCTGCTCGCCGATGCGGCCGGCAAACGCGGAAGATCCCTTGCGGTTGAAATCCCCCTCCAGACCATGACCCACCGCCTCGTGCAGCAGCACGCCAGGCCAGCCGGAGCCCAACACCACTGGCATGGTACCGGCTGGCGCGTCGATGGCCTCCAGATTGACCAGTGCCTGACGCACCGCTTCACGCACATAACCAAAGGCGCGGCTCTCCAGCCCGTCCAGTTCGAGGAACCAGTCGTAACCAAAGCGCCCGCCGCCACCGGCACTGCCACGCTCGCGGCGCTCACCCTTCTCGGCGATCACGGTCACCGACAGACGCACCAGCGGGCGCACATCCGCGGCCAGGGTGCCATCGGTGGCGGCCACCAGCACCTCTTCGTAAACGCCGCTGATGGAGGCCATCACCTGATTGATGGCGGGATCCAGACTTCTGGCGAACTTGTCCATCTGCTCCAGCAGGGCAATCTTCTGGTGCTTGTCGAGGGTCTGCAGCGGATCCATGGCCGGATAGAGCAGGTTTGCGGAGGTTCTGGCCCACGCCTTCACCTTGCCGTGAGCACCGGCAGCGGCGATGCCACGAGCAGCAGTCACCGACTGTTGCAGCGCCAGCAGGCTCAGCTCGTCCGAGTAGGCGAAGCCGGTCTTCTCGCCGCTGACGGCGCGCACCCCGACACCCTGATCGATGTTGTAGCTGCCATCCTTGACGATGCCATCTTCCAGCATCCAGGACTCGTGCCAGCTGCGCTGGAAATAGAGATCGCCGAACTCGACCTGATGGCTCATCAGGCTGCCGAGCAACTGCTGCAGGCGCCCTTCGTCGAGGTCGTTCGGGGCCAACAGGGAGGCACTAACCTGGCTCAATAGACTCAATCTTCTTCTCCACTCTCGTAACGAGCTGTTTTAAATCGTCTTGCCGACGGGTTGGCAACAAGCCACACCATCACAACAAACGGGCATGCTCCAGCACGGGCAAACGGCTGCGTTTCAATTTTTCACCACACCATCAGAGCAAACGGGCGTGTTGCAGCACTGGCATGGTGCGTTTCAATTCGTCGATAAGCCCGGGCTCCATCTTCGCCAGCACTGTGCCGCCCCCGGACTCTTTGCTCGCCAGCACTCGACCCCAGGGGTCGATCACCATGCTGTGGCCCCAGGTCTGGCGCCCCGTATCGTGAGTGCCGCCCTGATTGGCAGCGACTACGTAGCACTGGTTTTCGATGGCGCGGGCCCGCAGCAGCGGCTCCCAGTGCGCCTCGCCGGTCACGGCGGTAAAGGCGGCAGGCACCAGCAGCACGCGGGCACCGGCACGGGCCAACTGGCGGTAGAGCTCGGGAAAGCGCAGATCATAACAGATCGAGAGGCCGAGGGGACCAAAGGGAGAGTCCACCACCACAGGCCACTCGCCGGGGCTGAATGTCTCCGACTCACGGTAGCGACCGTGATTGTCCGCCACATCCACGTCGAACAGGTGGATCTTGTGGTAGTGGCCCCTGAGCTCACCGCTGGGGTCAAACACCAGCGAGCTGGTGTGGATATGGTCGGAATCGGCGATGGTGGTCGGCATTCTTGTCGGCATAGCCCCGGCCACCAGCCAGATGCCATAATCGCGGGCCCATTCAGCCAGTTGCTGCTGGATCGGGCCCTCACCTATGGCCTCGGCCCCATCCAGATAACCCTGCCGTTCGCCAAACAGGGCAAAGTTTTCCGGCAGCAGCACCAGCAGCGGCCGCTCTTTGGGCAAGGCCGCCAGTTCGGCGGCGATCTGCTCCCGGTTATCCTGCCAGTGACGGCCAGATACCAGCTGTATTGCGGCTAACCACATGACGTTCTCCTTGTCGCTTGAGCCATCAGACGGTGACAGCATCCCCCGCCTGCAGGGTGTAATCCAGCACTATGATGCGCTCCAGCACCGGGCGGAAGATGGCCTTGAGGGCATCGTGATCCGGATGGGGCAGATAGCGCTGGCGGGCCGCTTCGTCGGCGAAGGTCATCAGCACGCTGTGGGTAAACCCCTCGGCTCGCCCCTCCGGGCTGTCATCCCGACCCCACTCCACAGCGATCACGCCGCTGACCTGATGGGGAATGGCGAGAAAAGCGTTACGCACCGCATCTATCTGGGCAAACTGGGTGCCCGGTTTGAAGGCGATCAGCAGGATATGTCGGATCATGGCTCACTCCTTGTGATGGTGCCGGGCCGCTCGTTCAGCGCTGAGCGGGCCCCGCGTGTTTGGGGCTCAGCAGGAAAGGGGTCACCTCTTGGGTCGGCAGGCTGGGGGCAACGGCGTCAACCGCCTCTTTCTGCTGCTGGTTGAGCTTGATGCGCGCGCGATCGCGCCCCGCCTCGATCAGCTTGGGTGCGTCGAGCGGGCCCGAGATGCGAAAATCGATGCGGGTCACCACATCCACCACCGGCTCCAGCAGTTTGGAGAGGGCCAGCACATAGAGACCCGTGACCGGCGTGATGGAGAAAGCCGCCACCACCGGCAGGGTGCCCCCCAGATTGGGGGAGAAACTCAGCTCGTAGTCGAGCCGCCAGCGCACCAGATCGGCGATCCCCTCGCCGCGCAGGTTGCCTGCCGCCCCCTTCATATAGAAATCATCGTTGCTGACCTGCCCCTGCTTGATGGTGGCAGAGGCGGACATGGATTCGAAGTAGAAGCCCTTGTCGAACACATCGCGAAAATCGAGGCGCAGTTTGCGCAGCAGGGAATCGAGGCTGAGCAGGGAGAGCAGTCGCGCCCCCTTGTCGTTGACCTCCCGCAGGGTGCCGCCCTCCAGCTGATAGTTGGCACTGCCCCCCAGAGTCGGCAGGCTCGGGCGATAGGGCACATCCTGCCAGTTCAGATCAAAAGCGAGGGAGCCGGGGGCATCGCCGATGGGCGAGGTGTAGCCGAGCCGCTTGAGCAGCAGCTCGCTGTTGTTGCTGGTCAGCTTGCCACGGGCGCGGGTCTCCATCTGGTTGCCATCGGCCAACCAGTCGACGCTGCCGGTGAGCTGACTACCTGCCAGCCGCATATCCAGTCCCTTGAGGGTCACCTTGTTGGCGCCGGGCACCAGCTCCCCTTTCACTTCGCCGAGCGGCAATGCGCCAAAGCGGCAATCGACGCAGCTGAATGTCAGCCAGGGGATGGAGGCCATGATGGCGTTATCCTGCCTGGCATCGGGGTCCGGACTGAGATCCGAACTCTTGCCGGACCAGTAGATGCGGGCAAACTTGGCATCCACCGGGCGATTGGCTACTGCAGGCAGGCGGATCACCCCCATCACGTCGGGGCTGTCGATCATCACTTCGGTCGCCTGATTGGTCGGCCCCACGGTGAAACGCGCCGCCTTGAGGGTGGCACTGCCGATATAGGCGCGAGCCAGCTGTCCATCCACCCACCACTCCTGCGGCAGGAAGGCGGGGCCGACCACCGCATTGCCGGTCTGGTTCTGCGCTGGCAACCACTGCTTGAGTCGCGCCAGCCAGCCGCCCACATCGGCCTCCTGCTGGTTGATGGCGAGCAGCATGGGGGCATCGCGCATTACCCGGGCGCCCGGCTGGCCCACATCAACTCGCACCCGGCTGAGATAAGGTACCCCTTCGCCGTAGACCAGTCGGGTCTGCATATCCACATCAGCCCCCAGTACGGCACGAATGTCGGCGCTGCCATCCCGGCCACGGGCGATCACCTTGAGCGGCAGCCGGCTGGCACTGCTCTTGGCCAGCGGCAGCGGCAGATCCAGCCCCATCCCCTGCAGGTTGGAGTCGAGCGCCAGCTGGAAGCTGAATGGCTTGCTCTCGGGCAAGGTCAGCCCGAGCTTGCCACCCCAGTTACTGCGGCCGTTGAGAATGCCGAATGAAGAGATGGCGGCGGGCTGGCGGCGGCTATCCCACTGCCCCTTGAAATCGAGGTCGACCTGATAGTGATCCGGATGCTGGCGCCCCTGATAGTCGAGGGTCAGCGGCTGGTTCCACAGGCTCGCCTTGAGGTTGCTGAAGCGGGTCTGTTCGTTGTCATATTCGAGGCGCCCCTGCACCTTCTCCAGCGGCAGGTCCAGACTGGCGACCCGCACCTTGTTGTTGCTGAAGGTGGCATCACCGCTCGCCTTCACCTCGCTCTCGCCATCGAGAGGAATATCGAGCTTGACCGAACCGGCCATCGGGCCGCGGATCTCGATCTCTCGCAGCGCCTGACCTACCGAACTGCCCAGCGGGGAGTCCTGCAGGTAGTCGCTGATGGCCTTGCCCTCCCCCTGCACCTTGGCATCCACATAGAGGTGGGCGCCGGGGGAGAGATCCGGGATCCAGGCATGCACCGAGTCGGAGCTCGCCTTGCCGAGTTTGGTGGATCGGCTGCGCATATCGAGACCGGCATTCTGGAACAAGAGATCGATCTGCAGGTCGGTAAGCGGTTGCCAACCGGGGAAGAACTCGTAGGTGGCCTGCTCCAGCGGCACCGCCACCTGGAAGATGCCCTTGCCGTTGTCGTAGGGGAAATCCCGAAACTCCCCATACCAGAGCAGGTCGGCCCCCTTGGCCTTGCCCCCCTTGATGGCGCCGCTCAGGTAATCCACCAGCCCCTTGTCCATCGCCTGCAGCGGGAAGTAGCGATCCGCATGGCCCGCATTCTTCACATCGATGCGACCGGTCAGGGCGAGGAAAGGGTGCTCGAACAGATCGAGGCGGAAACGGCTGGCCAGGGTCAGATCCGGGTTATCCAGCGCGATATCCTGACCGTAGAGCACCCAGCCCTGTTCCTCGCGCCACCAGTCGAGGCGGGCCGAGAAGTTGTCGACCGGGATCGGCATCTTGAAGTGACGGGCGGGATCCACCTTGTCGTTCGCCAGCGCCAGTCTGGCGCTACCACCGGTCGGGGTAAGCCAGAACTCGCCGTTGAGATCCTGCATTCCGGGTATATCTTGCCAGGCCTTGAGGCGCACCTTGCTGAAGCGGCCACTGAAGGAGAGATCCTGCCAGTCGGCATTGGTCAGCAGCGTCAGATCCTGCACCGCCCCCTGCGGATTGGTCTGGCGCAGGGTCTCGCAGAGTGTGGGGTAGAGCGCCGAGACCAGCTGACTGATCTGGGTGATCTTGTCGAACTCTATGCTGGGCAGATAGCCCTGCACCCGATCCCCGACCCGCTCCAGCTGCAAGCGGCTCTGCAACCAGGGTTTGCCGTCCAGCTTGAAGGTGACGTTATGGCTGGCCAGTTGCCAGTCGGTGCCCTCACGGCGCAGCTGGATCTTGCCGCCATCGAGGCCGAAGCGGTGCATCTCCCCTTTCTTGGGATCCTTCCAGATCAGGTAGTTGTTGCCAAACGCCAGCAGGGTATTGCCCAGCTTGCCGCTGTCAAACTCGCTCCAGAGCTGGAAGTCGAGCTGACCGGTAACCCTGGGTTCACCAGCATGGATCCTGGCCAGGGTCGGGGTGATATCGAGCTGGCGGGCCCCCAGATAGAGCTGCCCCTTGAGGCGATCGAGTCGATCTTGCGGCGTATCTACATCGAGTATCAGATCGAGGGTGCTCTCGCCCACCCCGTTGATGAGATAGGCCTTGCCGACCCCCTGATGGCGCTTGCCCCTGTTCTGCCAGCGCAGATGGGCGATATCGAGCGCCCGCATGTCACCGAGCGCAGTAGTGACACTGAGGCGTGTATCGTGCACATCGAAGGTGGAGAGCTGGGTCAGCAGAAAGCGCAGCAGGGCACCCTGCTGGGGATCGCCGGAGGGGCTGTCGTCAGCCGGTTGGCTGAAGTCGAGAGTGATATCGCCATCGCTCAGGATCAGCTCGCCAAAGACCGGCTTGAGCTGGTTGAGGGTGCGCCAGAAGTCTAGATGCACCCAGGCCTTGCCGAGCTTGATGGTATAGCGCTTGGAGTCGGGGGCGACGGCGAGCTGTTGCAGCTCGAGGGCCGGGCCAGACTGTGTCCAGCTCAGCCCAATCTGATCGACGCTGACCTTGATTTGCGAATCGCCGAGCAGAGAGTTGATAAGGCTCTCCCGGTACTGATTCAGCAAAGGGCCTCCGACCCGTACCAGGGTGACCAGCATGGCCAGCAGTACGAACAGAACCCCCAGGGCCAACCAGCCCCGACTCAGCCAGCGATAGACCAATTACATCATCACCACGTCGAACTGCTCCTGACCACAGAGGGGTTCGCTCACTACCCGCACCTGTTTGCCGATAAACACTTCCAGCTCCGCCAGACTGTGGGACTCCTCGCCATGGAGGTAGTCGGCCACGGCAGGGGCTGCGTAGACGGTGAACTGATCCGCATCGTAGGCACGATTGACCCGGATGATCTCCCGCAGGATCTCGAAGCAGACCGACTCCACCGTCTTGACCCGGCCGCGCCCTTTGCACTCGGGGCACTCGGAGCAGAGCACATGCTCCAGACTCTCGCGGGTGCGCTTGCGGGTCATCTCTACCAGACCCAGCTGGGAGAAGCCGTTGACGTTGGTCTTGGCGCGGTCCTTGGACAGCGCCTGCTCCAGACTGTGCAGCACCCGGCGGCGGTGATCTTCCGACTGCATGTCGATGAAGTCGATGATGATGATGCCGCCGAGATTGCGCAGGCGCAGATGACGGGCGATGGCCGCCGTCGCCTCGACGTTGGTATTGAAGATGGTCTCTTCCAGATTGCGGTGGCCGACAAAGGCGCCGGTGTTGATATCCACCGTGGTCATGGCTTCGGTCTGGTCGATGATGAGGTAGCCGCCGGATTTCAGCTCCACCTTGCGCTCCAGCGCCCGCTGGATCTCGTTCTCCACGTCATAGAGATCGAAGATGGGCGACTCGCCGGGATAGTACTCCAGCTTGCTGGCCAGCTCAGGCACGTACTCTTCGGTGAAGCGCTTGAGCTGATCGAAGCTCTGGCGCGAGTCGACGCGGATCTTGTCGAGTTCTGCACCGACGAAATCGCGCACCACCCGAAAGGCCAGACTGGGATCCTCGTAGAGGATCTTGCAGGGGGGATACTTCTGCTTGCGCTCGAGGATCTTGCGCCACAGCCGCTTGAGGAAGGCGGCATCCTGCTCCAGCTCCTGCTCCCCCACCCCTTCAGCGGCGGTACGGATGATGTAGCCACCCAGCTCATCCACATAGCCAGCTACGGTGCGCTTGAGGCGCTCCCGCTCCGCTTCGGACTCGATTCGCTGGGAAACGCCGACGTGAGCGCTGCCCGGCATAAAGACCAGATAGCGGGAAGGCAAGGTGATATCGGTAGTGAGACGGGCACCCTTGGTACCCAGCGGGTCTTTCACCACCTGCACCATGATGTCCTGCCCCTGACGCACCAGCTCGGCGATATTGCCGACCTGGAACTGCTCCTTCTCCTTCACCGCCACACACTCGGTATGGGGCACAATATCGGAGGCGTGCAAAAAGGCCGCCTTGTCCATGCCGATATCGACGAAGGCTGCCTGCATGCCAGGGAGCACCCGGCTTATCTTGCCTTTGTAGATGTTGCCGACAATGCCGCGTTTGGCCTGACGCTCTACATGCACTTCCTGCAGCAGACCGTTTTCGACCAGAGCGACCCGGGTTTCGGAGGGGGTAACGTTAACCAGCAGTTCTACCGACATAACTAACCTTGCCTGTTCCAGTTTTGAATTCTTATACAGCCAATCCGGTACAACGCGCGCAAGGAAGAACGCAGCAGAGCACAGCTGACGGAAAATTACTTGTGTTGTTCCAGATGCTGCTTGATCAATAGATCCGTCTCCAGCAGCGGCAGGCCGACCACGGCGCTGTAGCTCCCTTCGATACGGCTGACAAACTTGCCGGCAATACCCTGAATGCCGTAGGCCCCGGCCTTGTCACAGGGCTCGCCGGTTTGCCAGTAAGCCTCGATCTCGGCCTCGTCCAGCTTGCGAAACGCCACGTTGGTGGTGACCAGTCGCACGTCACAACGCTCGGGGCTGGCCAGCGCCACCGCGGTCATCACCTGATGCACCTTGCCGGAGAGCACCTCCAGCATATCCTTGGCATCGAGCAGATCGGACGGTTTTTCCAGCACCCTATCCCCCAGCACCACTATGGTGTCGGCCCCCAGCACCGGCAACGCTGTCGGCGCACACGCCACACCCGCCATCGCCTTGTCGCGAGCGAGACGACAGACATAATCTTGCGGCTTCTCCCCCTCTTCCCGTTGCTCCGGTACATCCAGTTTCAGCACATCAAAACGATAGCCAAGCTGGGTCAGCAGTTCGCGACGACGGGGAGAACCCGAGGCGAGATAGAGTTGCAGTTCGTTGTTTTTGCTCATATTTACCTGATATTGAAGCGGCGCCGCACCTTGCGCAGCACCAGAAATACCCAGGGCCATATTAGCATCGTCGTCAACATCGACCAAAAGTAGGCGAAGTTGAGGCTGGCCCGGCTGAACAGGTGCTCGGCCCAGAACACCGTCAGCTTGCCCACCAGCGACAGCCCACCGATGATCAGGGCCTGTTGCCAGAGGGAAAAGTTGCGGATCTTCTGGAACTGGAAGGCGGCCAGATAGGTAGTGATGGCCATCGCCATCGCCCGCACGCCGAGGGTGCTGCCAAGCAGCACATCCAGCAGCAGGCCGGCCACCCAGGCGGTGCCGACATTGGCCCGGTGCGGCAAGGCCAGTGCCCAGTAAATGAGCACCATGGCCAGCCAGTCCGGACGGAAGGGGTCAAATTCGAAAGGAAGCGGCAGGATCGACAGGCTCAAGGCCAGCAGGATCGAGATCCAGATCCAGATCCTGCCGCTGGCGGGTTCTAGCATCAGCGAGTGGCTCCAGCGGCGGAGGCAGCCGTTGCCACCCGTTCGCCATTCTCATCATCATGTACTTCGGGTTTCTTGTCGGTCCACAGCAGCAGCAGATAACGCAGCCGATCCAGCTCTACCAGCGGCTTGGCCTCGACCTGGGCGAAGGGCTTGCCCTCCACATATTCGGATCGGGTCACGGTCGCCACCGGATAACCTTCCGGGAAACGGCCACCCAGACCCGAGGTGACGAGCAGATCCCCCACCTGAATATCGGTGTTGCGCGGCAGGTTGCGCAGCTCCAGCTTGTCGAGCTCGCCACTGCCGGAGGCGATGGCGCGCAAGTCGTTGCGCAGCACCCGCACCGGAATACCGTGGCTGGAGTCGGTGATCAGCAGCACGCGACTGGTGGTGGAGCCCACGTGGAGCACCTGACCAATCACCCCCTGATCGTTGATCACCGCCTGACCGTTATAGACGCCATCCAGCGCCCCCTTGTTGATCAGCACCTGATGGCTGAAGGGGTCGGAATCCACCGACAGCAGCTCAGCCACCATCTTGCGGGACTCTTTGTGCACCGGTGAACCCAGCAGCTCGCGCAGACGCTGGTTCTCGTGCTCCAGATGATCCATCTTGAGCAGGCGAGAGCGCAGGGTAAACAGCTGTTGCTCCTGCTGCTTGGTCTGCTCGATGAGATCGGCACGGGTCTGCACCTGGGTCGACATGGTGTCGAGCAGGGTACCGGGCGCATTGGCCATGTATTGCAGGGGACTGACTAACGAACTGAGGTAGACGCGGACATGGGTAAACACACCGAAGCGGGAATCCGCGACGATGGCAGCGATGGAGATGATGACGGCGAGAAACAACCGTAACTGAAGCGAAGGGCCTCTACCAAAAATGGGTTTCATGGGTCGTCAAAAAAGAGCCGGCACGCTGGCCGGCTTTGGGTCTTATTCGTAGTGGAACAGATCGCCACCGTGCATATCGATCAGCTCCAGCGCCTTGCCGCCGCCACGGGCCACACAGGTGAGGGGATCTTCGGCCACGACGACAGGAATGCCGGTCTCTTCCATCAGCAGACGGTCGATATCTTTCAGCAGCGCACCACCACCGGTTAGCACCATGCCGCGCTCGGAGATGTCGGATGCCAGTTCCGGCGGAGACTGTTCCAGCGCAACCATCACGGCAGCCACGATACCGGACAGCGGCTCTTGCAGCGCTTCCAGGATCTCGTTGGAGTTGAGGGTAAAGCTGCGCGGCACACCTTCAGCCAGGTTGCGACCACGTACTTCAATCTCGCGCACCTCTTCGCCCGGGTAGGCGGAGCCGATCTCGTGCTTGATGCGCTCGGCAGTAGCTTCACCGATCAGGCTGCCGTAGTTGCGACGGACGTAGCTGATGATCGCTTCGTCAAACTTGTCGCCACCGATACGGACAGACTGGGAGTAGACCACACCGTTCAGGGAGATGATGGCCACTTCAGTGGTACCACCACCGATATCCACGACCATGGAACCGGTCGCTTCGGAGACCGGCAGGCCGGCACCGATGGCAGCGGCCATAGGCTCGTCGATCAGGTAGACCTCACGGGCACCGGCACCCAGTGCGGATTCCTTGATGGCGCGACGCTCAACCTGGGTTGAACCGCACGGTACACACACCAGCACGCGCGGGCTGGGGCGGAAATAGTTGTTGTCGTGAACCTGCTTGATGAAGTGCTGCAGCATCTTCTCGGTCACGTAGAAATCGGCGATCACGCCATCTTTCATCGGGCGGATTGCGGAAATGTTGCCCGGGGTTCGGCCCAGCATCTGCTTAGCGGCATGACCGACAGCAGCGACCGATTTGGCGTTCCCGCGCTCTTGGCGAATGGCGACAACTGAGGGTTCGTTAAGGACGATCCCTTGATCTTTTACATAGATCAGGGTGTTGGCAGTTCCCAAATCGATCGACAGATCGTTGGAAAAGACGCCTCTGAGCTTTTTGAACATGGCTACGGGAAATCCTAAGAATTTGGAGGTGCAGAAAACCGGCTAACTTTACCAATGCCCACCCCAATGGGCAAGCGCTCAAACTGTCGCCAATCAATCAGGCGCGACAAAAATGCGAGTCATCACTCACTCGCACACGCTTGCAAACACTAATAAACAAGGATTTAGGGGGATGCTGTTGAGCCATTCCTCCTTTCACATCATTCAGTGCAATACTTCGCGCCGATAAATAATTCTGTCATTACCCCGGCTGGAGCCGAAAATGGCCTCACCTTGCAGGTTGCCGTCATTGGCACTCGTTGGGTCAGACAACCAGAGGGGCTGCGACGGCTGTTTTGCCAATTCGACCTTGTAGGGGATGCGCACCGAGATGTCCGGCTTGGCAAAGTGGAACAGGATCTCCCCGTCTTTCGCCAGTGCAGCCTCCCCACCCGGTGCCGAACTGCCCAACCCCAGCTTTATCTTGCGACCCGCCCCCAGCTCCAGGTCACGGCTGGCCCCATCAAAGGTGTGACTCGGGTTGAGGAAAGTGAACCCCTGATTGGCCAAAGAGAGCTGGGTACATTGATCTTCCTTGTTTTGCAGCCAGTTGCCCGCTTCGTAATATTGCGTCTGCAGTGGAATGGCCAGCGGCGCCGAGGCCAAGCCCGCCGCCGTGCCAGCCTGCAGGCGGCCAAAATAGGCTTTCATAGGCACACTGTCTATCTGACGGGCATTACAGCCGCTGCCACTGCAGTTACCTACCACGGCATCATTGAAATTCGGGCTGGCAATCAGCGTTCTGTCACCATCGTTATCCCTCATATACAGACCAAACAACAAAGAGTTGTAGGGACCATCCGGTTGCGTGCCAGAGAGGCGCACAAACTCGCTGCTACCAGTAGTCAAGGCCGCACGGCCATTGAGCCATGGTAGCGGCTGCAGACTGCGCAAGCGGCTCGACAGGGATTTCCCATCCTTATCATTGGCAACCGAGAGATAGGCTTCGCCCTTGGCAAAGGGCCCTGTATAGTTTCGGGTCTGTACACCCGTCGTATTACGAGCTAGCACATCCAGCATGACACCAAAGGGTTGCCCCATATAGGAGAACGCATTGCAAGCCGGCACTATGTCGCCGCTCACCAGATTGAAGTCGGCAGGAATAAAACGCCCCACCGGCTGGCTCTGGGCTGATGGGATGGTGTAATTGAAGTAGCCATTGACTGGCGGCGTCACCGTCATCCGGAACACTCCCACCTCGCTCACAGTCTGGCTAAGGCTATTGACACTGTTGGTCGCTGCCACATGGTTGTAAGTAGAAGTACCCAATACGGCATTGGAGCCCGGGCTTGGTGCCACCAAGGTGCTACCCAAGCCAATGCCACTCAGCACAAAGTTGGGCGTAGTCTGATTTCCTGCGCAGATATCCCCATCATTAGCCGACTCCCAGGCCATCGCCTTGATATCTACCTGAAACGTCTCCCCCGCTTTTTTGAATACCGGGCAACTGCTGTCACCTGCCGCGCAGGCCCCTTGCGGAGGGGTAATGCACAAGCCCACCGGACGCGCTACAAACTGATCTGCGCCGAGCATCACCAGACCGGCTTCACTGCCGGTACCATCATAACGGGCATCCAGTTGCACCTTGCCCGCGTCCGGGTACTTAACCGTTATGGTCGACTGCCCCTGAGCATCGAATGCGAGGGAGAGCGGCGTTGCAGCGCCCTGACTGGCACCAATCGTACTGCTGTTGACGCTCATCTGGCTGTTATAGGGGTTACTGGTGGGGGTGATATAGCTACCCCAGAACTTGACGCTCTTGCTCTGGTTGGCAAACCCCGGCACGCACTGCCTGGTCACGTCGCTCTTCTTGACCGCCTTGATGGTCACCGTCTGCGGCTGGTTCGAGTAAGTGTCGGGCACGTCGAAGATAAATCCGCTGTCGGCAAAGGTGAGCGTACAGGCAGCCGCACTCTTGGCGCCACCGCCAACCCGGCACAGGGTGGTACTCAACGGTTTGGTCGAGGGCGTCGAGCCGCTGACCCCGACGGTCACCGTACCGGCGGTATTCTGTCGCAGCGCCAGCGTGGTGGTTCCTCCGCTGAAGCTCACTTGATTGCCTCCCACCCAACCACCGCTGCTACTCGTTGCGGGTTGCAGGGTGGCAGTCACGGGTTCGGTCACCAACAGGCTGCAGTCGGCATTGGCACAGGCCCGAATGGTCAGGGTTTCAGGGTTGCAGGTCAGCGCATTGCCGCTGTGATCGAATTCGAAATGATCGATCTGGGTGCCCACTGGACTGGAACGCAGCGCACAGATCCGCACGTTATCGATCTCGTGGAAGTTGGTCACCGACCCGGTGGACCCAGTCAATGACAGCAGGAAGTTGCCCGGTACTGTCGCTTGGCCGGTCTGGCTCGTCATGTTGATTGGACCAACGAGCGTACGAAACCCGTCACCGCTATCCCGTTCGACGGTGGCCACCGAGTTGCCCGCCGTGCGAGAGTCGACCGTAATGCGATAGCGGTGGGGGCGATTGCTGTTGGTACCGCTGTCGACGGTCGGGTTGAGATTGCTGGCGGTTCCGGCCAGGTAGCGGTAACCGGAGGTACCGGAGCCGGATCCGCGAATAGATACGGCCTGCGGTCGGGAGCCGATATTATAAGACCCCCCCTCATTGGCGTAGTTGCCGTATTCGTCGATCCCGACACCAAGCCAGCCGCCCGCAAAACCACTGATCCCGGTCTTGAAACCGTATCCCAGGGGGCCACCAAACGCACCTGGTTGTGGCGTCAGGGTGGCATCCGAGAGCACCACCGCCATGCCATCCGCCCCGCTTGTGCCGGAAGTCTTGTAGGCGTATTGATCGAACTCGACCGTCACCAGGTTACCAGCCCCGGGGAAGAGGCGCTGGAAAGTGGCCGACGTGGCCTGGTTGGTGACGTTCTGGGTGAGACGCAGGCGACCATTCTGCACCGATGGCAATGTGCTGTTGTTGCGCTGAGCCACGACCCAACTGTCGGGGTTGATCTGGCTGCTTTCGAAACCGTCGACAAAACAGGTCAGCATCGGCGGAAGTACCACTTCATTGATGCTGGACTGGGCATCCATGGCCAGATAGCGGGCCGTCACCCTGCCATAGACGGTGGCATTATTGTTCATGGTGAGCTTCCCATCGGCATAGAGATAACCATAAAACGTGGTGCGGTTGTCGATCACCATGTCGTTATAGTTAACCCAGATGAGACTGCCCTGATTATTGGCATTGATATTGACCGTATTGACCAGCTTGACATCCTGATTGACGAAAATCCGGGTGGTGCCACTGCCTGAGAGACGGATGGTACCGCTGTCCAGAATCAGCTTGTCGATGAAGTAATCCCCCTCCCCCAGCACCAGGATCGCGTTGTTGCGCACTGTCAGCGTCTTGATCAGGTAGGTGCTGCGGCTGGGGAACGTCATAGTGCAGTTTTCTACCGTCATCGCACCATAAGAGGTACTGGAAGCCGTTTGCGCACCGAACGAACAGAGCTGGGTCGAATTGGAGGTGATGGCGGGAAAAGCATTATTCCCGCTCAGGGACAGCCCGCGGATATCTTTGCCAGTAACGCTACAAACCATGTAGCCGCCAGTACCATCATCGCAGCGCGGCGTATTGTTCTGATCCGGCTGGATGGAGCAGAAGTTGAGAGGCAAACCGCCGGAACCGTTGATCTTGGCGTTGTTGAGTTGGCTAAGCTGGTAGCCGCTAATCTGATGGCAAACGTTATTGTTGTTGCCATGATGCCCTTGCACCACATCCGGAAAGAGCGTGCCTGTGTCGATAGGGTCGAAGGCCCAGACATGGCCAGTAAAGAGGGCAAGCGCCCATAGCCATTTCATTGTCCGCCTCCGTCATACGCTTCAAGCATCAGAGTTCTGCTCACGGCAAAATCGGGACTCGCACTATCCAGTTCAGAGGAACCACAGGTTCCGACACTCTCGAGACGATAGCCATTAGTCACGGCACCGTTATAGGTCACCGGAATCTGAGTGCAACGCACAGCAACTTGGCACTGCACCAGACCGGTAACGCCGGTGAACGAGGGGGTCGGGCTGATCCAGTCACAACGATCCTGGGGAGATGGCGCAGCAGGCCGGTTCGGAAAAAGCTGATACAGAGCAATCTCCAGCCCGCTCTGGGCGGCCAGCAGAGCACGCACACTGCGTACCTCCACGGTATTTTTCTCGCTACTGTCGACCAGAAAACGGCCCATGGCGGCCGCCAGCAGCGCCATCACCACGATCACAAACAGGGCGATCATCAGGGCGCTACCACGCATCCGTCCTGCCGGGAGTGCATCACGGGACATTGAACACCTCGATCTTGTGGCTAAAGGTGACCGACTCCCCCTTGCGTTCGAACAAGAACCGCATGCCAAACTCCCCTTCCGCGTTGAATGCCGATGTTTCCCGATAGAAACCGCCAGCGCGGAGCGACTCTGCCATCAGCACGCCTTGCGCAGGTAAAGGAGCACCGATTGCGGCACTGGCACGAGTGAGGGTGCCCCCATCAACGCAATAACGTACCTGTTGATTGGCAAAGTAGACACGGCTACCGGGAGAGAGGCCAGCCAGACTCTCGCTATTGGTATAGCGGATCGTTTGTGCGCCGGAGACGGGCGCCAGCACATCAGCAACCCTGGCCACACAGCGGCCATATTCACAATTGCTCAGCAGCGACCCTGCACTTGGGTCAGGTACCGGGAAAACGATCATCCAGTCACCTTTGCCGACGGCTAACGGATCTGCACTCGACGGGCTGGCAGCAGAAGCCGGAGTCGCCATCACCAGCTCAAGGGTAGCCGTGCTCCCCGACATGGCACGGTTAAGTGCCAGATAGCGGCTGGAGGTGCTGATAGGCCAGAACCGCAGGCAAGCCCCCGAGTCAACCCAGGTACCATCAAGCGTCTCGATCCGCACCGATCCTGGCACCGCATCGCGCAGTTCGCGGTTAAGCCGCTCCATGGCGAAACGGGCATCGCTCATCAACTGTTCACGACTGCTGGCATCACCATAGATCTGGCTGCCGATGCCGATAAACTGGCTGGTAAATGTCGCCATGATGCCCAGCAGCAGGATCACCATCACCAGCTCGACCAGGGTAAAGCCACTGTTACCCCCAGGTTTACGGTAAGTTCGACTAGCCGCCAGACATAATCGGAAGCCGGAAGTGGTTACAGGAGCGGACTTTCGGACAGGCAGGCAACACCCGACAGCGGAACGATTCATCAGTAGTTCCCCCGGTAGAAGGAGAAGTCGAGTACGCTCTCATCCGGCAGCTTGATCTGCAGATCAATCCGCTTGCCCACAGAACAGGGTGCGGTACAACTCTTGAAGGTGCCATCGCTAAAATCGACGGCGCTGACCGCAATCCTGACCTGATAGTTGCGATACTCCTCGCCGCTGATCCCCGCCGCCGTCTGGGTAAACCAGCTGGCATCCCGCCAGTTTCCCGCAGTATCGAAGTCATCCACATCGTTATAGGCGTAGGGAGCCGGCTCACCATCGGGGCCATAACTGCCGGAGCAGGGAGCTATGTTCACCCCCGCCACCTGCTCGCCACAACGATAACGGCCACCATTATGATCCGAATGTTCATCAAACGACTTTTGCAGGATCTCGCCGGAGAGGCGCTGGGCCAGCTGGGCGGCGCGTACCTGCTGCACCGGGTCTACCGCCTGCGGCGCCTGATTGATGAGTAACCCCAATATGCCGGTCAAGGCCACCGCCAGCAGCACTATGCCAACGATCAGCTCAATCAGGGTAAAGCCGCGCTTAAGGGATCTCATGGATATACCCCTCAGACTCAATCTGGATGCGGCTGGTTTCGCGACCATCACTCACCAGCAAGGTACAACCGTTGGCACAGCTGCCTAGCGGTCTGCCCATCTGATCGAAGCGGAGTACGAAGCTTCTGTTGCTGTTCAGGGAAAGCGTGATTCCGTCAGAGGCGGTCACCAGCCGACCACGGGTGCGCAGGTTATCGGTCCAACCACTGCCCAGATCATCGCTGGCGGGACACGCCGCATAAGTACGGTGGGCAAAACGGGGAGAGGCGACCACCAGCAGGGTACAGCGGTTGGCAGGCTCATGCATATTGACGGTCTGTACCAACCGTAGACGGGTCAGCAGTTCATCACGCACAGTTTGAGTTTCAACGCCGCCTTTGCCCAGCCATTTGGGCACGACAAAGGCGGCGAGAATCCCGAGTAACAGGATCACCACAACCAGTTCAATCAGGGTAAAGCCCTTGGTTGCAGGCATGGTTTTTCTCATAGGGGGAAAGAAGAAAGCGAGGCCAAAGCCTCGCTTGATAATTCAATCAGTTGCTACAACCTGTCACATCAACACTGAATGCAGCGGCTGAAGTGGCCTCATTGTATTTAACTTGGCAATTAGCGTTATTGCCAGCCGCCTTGGGCTTGAAGGTCCCTTTGGATGCAGATACTTCATCCCACCCATCTAAAGTAACGGCGTTTGCAATGGTACCTACTGTCGGATAGCCATACTTGGCATCGACGGTAGTGCCAGCAACAGAGACTGCCGCAGAAGAGTTTTCAATACCTTGGATAGCCGCCTTACTGTAAATCATCTGAGCCGCACTCTGTAGTGATGCTTTGACCCCATCAGCAGCTGCTTTACGCGCATCATCCTGCAGATTCAGGAACTTGGGTGCAGCGGTGACCGCCAGAATACCCAGAATAATGATCACGATAACCAGTTCGATCAGGGTAAAACCCGCCTGTTTTTTCATTTCACTTTCCTCTGTCAATTGATGTTGGTAGTCACCTGACCGGACGCCGGACGGTAACTGAAACTCATGAATGCATCAGTACTGCCTTGCGGATCCTGATACTTGCCATCGCTGCCCTTACTCAAACTATTGACCAGATAGTAACGACAGACCGAATCCAGTCCATTACTGCTCACAGTGGCATAGTATTTCAGGTCATTGCCGCTACCGCGTACTTCATTGAAGTTGGCCGTAGCCTTGGGCGGGTTTTGCAGCAACCCCTCCCAAATCTTGAGACAACGCTCTGCGCTCAGATTGGCCGGATCCACATCCGGATTGCCGCTGGCCGCAGTATCCATGGGATAGCCGGGAGACAACTCGCCGTTGCTGATCTGGGCATCGGTCGGCGTGGTCAGATAGAAGCGGCTGCCGTCATAGAGCACGGTATTGAGGCTATCCTGTTTGGCGCGCCCTTCCGCTTCCCACTGGGCCCGCACTAGCGACACTCCTGTTGCAAAACCACCCGAGACGCCCTCGACGCTGGCCTTTTTCGCCTCGTCGGTTACATCCAGAAAACGGGGCAACGCTGTTACCGCCAGGATCCCCAGGATCACGATAACGATCACCAGCTCAATCAGGGAGAAGCCGGCGGTCACTCTTGTCATCCCGTTATTTGGCATTGATGGTGCCATTGGTTTCATTTTCATGCTCCCTTGGTAATGGCCGATATTATTTCATGCAGACCTAAAAAAATCATGTAGTTGGGTCATATGATTAGCCTCATTCAAGGCTTTTTAATCACTCGCCCGTCGGAAAACAGATAAACCAGCCAATAACCATCCCACCCCATCTCGCACCCGCTGCCATCGGGGCGGGCCAGAAACTGCAAGGGTGGCATGCCCCCCTCCGTCTCTCCCACCAACGCCAGCCACAACTGACGACAATTTTCTGATGGTGATTGCAGGGGCAACAGTCCGAGTGGCCAGCCACGCTCATCAAATTGCCAACCATGACCCGCGCTATGCAGGGTGTCGGGGCGCCGTTCATTCAGCCAGATCCCGTGCAAACGCTGTGCCCGCTCCGCAAATTGCTCCCCCAGCAGGGTGAGCGAAAGCTGTTGCGCCTCCTCCCGGTTGATCTGATAGCTGCGCACCAGGGTCGTGACGATCACCATCAGCAGGATTATCACGGCGATCTGCCGATATCCGGCCAGCCAGCGATCATCCTGTTGTGTCTGTCTGTTCATCCACTCCTCGACTCCCTCGCCCTATTGCCTCTTACGACGCTCATCATGCCCAGCCACTCAGGTGTGAAGATGCCGAGTTACTTGCTACGAACCACTCACATCCCGCTCGCATCATGTCCCACCATTCTGGCGTGAAGATACGGGGTTACTTGCCTCTTACGGCCCTCATCATGTCCCACATCGGTGTGAAGATGCCCAGCGCCAGGATCAGCACCATCACCGCCACGATCCCGATCAGGATCGGCTCGATCCGTGCAGTGAGACTCTTGAGGTCATAATCCACCTCGCGCTCGTAATACTCGGCCGCTTCGTGCAGCAGGTCATCGACCTGACCAGTCTCCTCCCCCACGGCGATCATCTGCATCACCAGCGGGGTGAACAGGCCGCTGCTGCTGGCGGTGCGAAGCAGGCTCTCGCCCCGCTCGATACCGGCGCGCATATCCCGTACCCGCCCCGCCATCCAGGCGTTATCCACCGCATCGGCCACCAGGGTCAGCGCCGTGTTCAGCGGCACCCCGGCTTTGAGCATCATGGAAAAACTGCGAGCAAAACGGGCCAGCAGGGAGCGCTCTATGATGGTGCCGACGATCGGCAACTTGAGCTGCCAACGGTGCCAGGTCAGCTTGCCCTTGGTGGTGGCAACCCAGCGGCGCCAACCGAACACCATCCCCGCCAGAATAGCGAGCAGCAGCCACCAGTAGTTGACAAAAAAGTGCGAGGTTGCGAGCAGAATGCGGGTCGCCAGCGGCAACTCCACCCCGAATTTGGCGAACATGCCGGCAAACACCGGGATCACCATGATATTGAGGATCACCATGGCGATACCGATGGCGATCATCACGAAGCTGGGGTAGCGCATCGCGGTCTTGATCCGCTTGCGAGTCTCCAGCTCCAGCTCGAAATAGTTGGCGAGCTGCAAAAAGGACTCTTCCAGCTGACCGGTGTTCTCACCCACATGGATGATGGCGACGAACAGGCTGCTGAATACCTTGGGGTGCGCCTGCATCGAGCTGGAGAGCGGGCGACCGTTGCCAAGATCTTCCCCCAGCGAGTGAAGCGCCCGCTTGAGCGGCTTGCTGTGGGTACTCTCCTCCAACCCGGCGATGGCACGCAGGATCGGGATCCCGGCCCGGGTCAGGGCATACATCTGGCGGCTGAAGATCACCAGCTCATCCAGCTTGACGCCCCCTTCCAGCAACAGTGACCAGTCGATGGCGGCGGACTTGGCCTTGCCCGGTTTGAGCTCGGTGGGCATCACGCCGCGGCGCATCAGCTGCTCGGCGGCCGCCATCTCGTTGGCCGCTTCGACCACGCCACTGGTCGCGTTGCCCTGGCTGTCACGCCCCTTGTAGGCAAAGTTAGCCATCGCTTACCCCAGATCCTCGGCCAGTCGCAGCACCTCATCCACCGAGGTGATCCCCTGACGGGCATAATCGAGGGCAGTGAGGGCCAACGGCCGGTAGTGTTCGTGTTGACGGGCCGCCTTGGCGAACCCTTCCGCATCGTTGCGGCGCAGGGCATCCATCATCGGCTGATCCAGCTCCAGCAGCTCGTAGACCCCGATCCGGCCGGAATAACCGGTAAAGTTGCAGCTCTGGCAACCCCGGCCCTTGTGATAGGTATGCTGGCCAGGCGCCTCGCCGGAGAGCACGGTAAGCCAGGTGGCCTGCCCTTCGTCCAGCGCCTTCTCCTCGACGCAGTGCTCACATACCCGCCGCACCAGCCGCTGGGCGACCACAGCCCGCAGGGCACTCGCCACCAGATAGCCGGGCGCCCCCATGTCGATCAGACGCAGGGCACTGGTCACCGCATCGTTGGTGTGCAGGGTGGTCAGCACCAGGTGACCGGTGATGGCGCCACGCAGACCGATCTCCACCGTCTCGTTGTCCCGCATCTCACCCACCAGCAGGATGTCCGGGTCCTGGCGCAGGGTGGAACGCAGCACATGGGAAAAGGTGAGACCGATCTTGGGATTGACCTGCACCTGGCTGATACGGGGCAGACGATACTCCACCGGATCTTCGACCGTGATGATCTTGTTGCTGGACTGATTGAGCTCGGAGAGCGCGCCATAGAGGGTGGTAGTCTTGCCGCTCCCGGTCGGGCCGGTCACCAGGATCATGCCGTGCGGGCGTTTGAGCTGACGGCGGAAACGGGTCAGGATCTCCGGCGGCATGCCGGTCTCGGTCAGTGACAGAATGCCGGAGGATTGATCCAGCAGACGCATCACCACCGACTCGCCATATTGCACCGGCATGGTGGACATCCGCACATCGACATCGCGGCCGCGCACCTTCATGTTGAAACGGCCATCCTGCGGCAGCCGCTTCTCGGAGATATCGAGCCCGGCCACCAGCTTGAGGCGCAGCACCAGCGCCTGGGCGATGCGTACCTCGTTGAGGATATTCTCGTGGAGGATGCCGTCGATCCGCTGGCGAATGCGCAGCACCTTCTCGTCCGGCTCGATGTGGATATCCGACGCGCCCACCTGTACCGCATCCTCGAACAGGGAACGCAGCAACTTGGCTACCGTCGCCTCCCCCTCGTCACTGGCCCCCAGATTACCTGAACCCAACTCGAAGCCGGAGTCCTGATACTCCTCCTGCAGCTGTTCGGCGAAGCTCTCAATCTCGCGGGTACGGCGATAGAGGCGGTCAAAATAGTCCAGCAACTGCCCTTCCCGCGCGACCGCCAGCACCATCTCCCGCGGGCTCAGCAGGGCGGCGATGGCATCCAGCGCACTCAAGTCCGCCGGATCCGACATCGCCACCGTCACCTTGTTGTCGGTGAGGTTGACTGCCAGCGCCCGATAACGGCGCGCCTGCACTTCGGGCAGCAACGGCACCGCGGCGGCGTCAATGGTGAGGTTATTGAGATCGAAGAAGGGCACATCCAGCTGGCGAGCGAGGAACTGCAGCAGCTGTACCTCGCTGATAAAGCCGAGGTCAATCAGAGTGGTACCCAGTTTGCGTCCGGTCTGACGCTGCTGCTGCAGGGCAAGCTGCAACTGATCATCAGAGATGATCTGCTCCTGAACCAGCAGGTCGCCGAGGCGCATTTTCAGTCTGGGTTGTGCCATGTTTGCTCCGATATCTGTTACTTCACACCCGTTGCCGCATCCGATGAGTCTTCGCTCATCGAATCTGCGTTTATCAAGGGGTTAGTTGGCCAATTCGTTGTTCCAGCCAGTTGGTCGACGCCTCGCCGAGATTGCCGTGCAGCAGGGCGTTGCGATAGGCATCGAGTGCCCGCTGGCTGTGCCCCTGACCATCCTCGGCGACACCGAGACCAAGCCACCAGCGGCCCTGATCCGGCTGCTGGCGCAGCAGCTTCACATAGAGCGCCGCCGCATCGGCATTTTGACCCAGCTCTTGGGTCAGACCCGCCCAAGTGGCGTAATAGTCCAGGTTGCTGGCAAGATCAGGTTGATAACCGGACAACCAGCCAAGCGCCTGCTGTTGCTGCCCCTCGTTGATGGCAAGACGGGCCAGCAGCAGACGAAAATCGGCCTGTTGGGGATCGAGCCGGATCCCCTCCTCCAGCAGCTGGCGCGCCTCGGTCAGGCGCCCCTCGCCGTAGAGCAACCCCGCCAGTTGCTCGCGCGCCCCCTGGTTATAGGGATCGTGGGCCAGCACCTGATAGTAGTTGTCCTGCGCATCCCGCAGGCTTCCCTTGGCCATGGCGGTGGTCGCCTTGCGCTCCGCCAGTGCCGCCAGCTCCTTGGCCGACAGCTCGACCGTCTCGATCTTCAATATGCCCGGTTTACGCGGGGCGCTGGCGACAGCCTGCTGCTCTGCCGCCAGTTCGGCGTAGAGCTCGGGCTGCAGCTCTTCATCGGTCGGCTCCGAATCGTCAACATCGCTGGAGGCATCAAAGGGGGCACCATCGGCCATCTCTCCCTCTACCTGCCCGCCAGCGGTATCAGCCACTCTCTCATCCCCACCCGGCAACGGCAGCGCAGCGGCCACTGCGACCGGCTCGGGCGGATTGACTGGCTCGGCGGCCCGTGTCACCACATCGGGAACCACCACTTCGCTGGCGGCGACGACAGGGTGTGTCTGCTGCCAGTAGATCCAGGTGCGCCAACCGAGGATCCCCAATGCCAGACCACAGATCAGGGTCAGCAGCAACATCCACCACCCCTGCTGGCGCGCAGGGGCAATATAGACGGCAGTTCCCTCGGCGCCTTGCTGGCGCCGATCCAGATCTTTCAGCATCTGGTTGATAACGCTCATGGCCAGACTCCATAAGCCAGGGCGCACCCCAGCAACAGTAACAGGGGCCACCAGCGCAATGGCGCAAAGCGGCTGGCATCGTCGGTATCGCGAATGGCGAGCCTCACCAGACGGCTATCGATCCGGCGCCTCCCCTGACCGTAGGCCAGCATCAGGCACTTGTGCGCCAGGATGTTGATAAGTCTCGGGATCCCTCGCGAGGCCCGCCACAGCATCCGCATGGCGCGGCCGGCAAACAGTGGTGCCCCGCGGTAGCCGGAGACCTGCAATCTGTGCTCCAGATAGGCGCGGGTCTCGTCAAAGCGCAGCGGGCGCAGGCAGTATGAAAAGCCGATCCGCTGGCGCAGTTGGCGCAGGTGGGGCCTGGCCAGTCTGATATCCAGCTCCGGCTGGCCGAACAGCACAATCTGCAGCAGCTTGCTCGATTCGGTCTCGAGATTGCCAAACAGGCGAATCGCCTCCAGAGTCTCGTCAGGCAGCGCCTGGGCCTCATCGATCAGCACCACCACCCGACTGCCCTGCTGGTGCAGGCTGATCAGGTGACGATGGATGCGATCGGTAAGATCCAGCTCACTCTGCTCCCGCACCGACAACCCCAGTTCCAGCGCCAGCGCTGTGCGCAGCTCGGCCGGGCTGAGGTGGGGATTGGGCAACCAGGCGAGCCGCACCGGGCACTCTTCCGAGCCCAGCTCGCTCAGCAGTTTTCGGCAGAGCAGGGTCTTGCCGGTACCCACCTCGCCGGTCACCTTGATAAATCCCTCCCCTTGCGCCAGCGCCCAATTGAGCACCTGTTGCGCCTCCTCGTGAGGGGGCAGGCCGTAGTAGAAGCCGGTATTGGGGGTGAGGCCGAACGGCGCCTCCTGCAGGCCGAAGTGGCTCAGGTACATGGGCGCTCACCAGCCAGTACGGGGAACCTGCGACCGCGAGCCTCGGCCCGCAGTACGGCGGAATGGAAAGATGCCAATCGCCAGCTCATGGCTTACCCCTTCGCCGGATACCACTTGTCGAGCAGATCTGCGGAACGCTGCAGCTCGTTTTGCCAGGTATCTTTCTCCACCACGGTCGGTTTGAGCATGATCACCAGCTCCACCTTCTTGGTGCTCTCGCGACGATTGGTAAAGGCTTCGCCCACCCAGGGAATATCTCCCAGCAGCGGCACCTTGCTGACGATCTCCTGCTTGTCGGTCTTCATCAGACCACCGATGACGATAATGTCGCCGTTATTGGCCTGCACCACGGTATCGGACTCGCGGATCGAGCTCTTGGCGAGCGGCAGCTCCAGCGGTTTGGCGGTACCGACGTTGATGGTCTTCTTCTGCTCTTCTGTGTCGATAACGGAAGGGTGGATATGGAGCAGCACCTTGCCCTCTTCATCGATTTGCGGCGTTACGTCCAGCGCAATACCGGAGAAGAAGGGGGTCAGCTCCACATTGGGGGTCACGATAGGTTCGGCCGTGCCGGTCGAGGTCACCGTAGTGGTCGAGGCATTGGTGACGAAATATTCGTCCGTCCCCACCTTGATCACCGCCTTCTGGTTGTTGGTCGCAGTGACCCTCGGGCTTGAGAGGGTATTCACATCGCCCTGGGTCTTGAGCAGGTTGACCGCCACCTCGAAGTTGCCATCAGAGATCGTGAAACCGGCGCCGCCGCCCAGCGCACTGAAGATCTGGTTGGGGGTGGTGGGCAGCTGGGTCTTGGCAAGTGACTGACCGCCGGTAATACCCTTGCCGCCATCCCAACTGGCGGAGAGACCGCTCCAGTCAACCCCCTGCTCATACCCTTCGTTGAGGGCGACTTCGATGATCCGCGCCTCCAGCACCACCTGGCGCTTGAGGTGACTCTCGGATTGATTGAGGAATTCACGTACCGCCTTGAGCTCCTTCGGATAGGCGCGAATAGTGACCAGACCCGCCTGCGGGCTGGTGATCACGGCGCGACCATCACCCGTGCCAATCAGGGTCTGCAGGGAGTCGCGCAGATCGGTCCAGTAGTCGCTGTTGGTGTCAGTCTCGATCCGGGTACCGTTGCTGTTGTCACCGCTCGAGTTGTTGCTGGAGGAGCTGTTGCTGCCGCTGTTGTTGGACGCGCTGTCGAAACTGCTGTTATTGCTGCCATTGTTGTTGTCATTGGCAGTCACCCCGCCGGTGCTGACCGAGGTGCGGGAGAGGCCACGGCGGGACATCATCAGATAGTTGACCGGAATGGTTTCGGTGCGCAGACCCGCCGGATAGATGTGGAAGACATTGCCCTTGCGCTGCACGTCGAAGCCATACATGTCACCTACCACCGCCAGCACCTCCGGCAGGGTCACATCCTTGAGCTCGACCGAGACCAGCCCGGCCACCCCGGGATGAACCGCCACGCTGTAGCGGGAGCCCTTGAACAGGGAACCGAAAAACTCCACCGCCTCCACGTCGTGAGCCGCGATGCGCAGCCGCTTCTCCGGCATGCCGACCGGCATCTGCGGCCGGTTCAGCTGCAGCAATTCACTCTGCACCGATTTGGGCAAGGCGGTCAGCGGGGCAGCCTGCTTCTGCTGTTCGTTCATGGCCTGTTTGAGAGCATCCTTGGCCTGGGTCGGCTCGGGGTGCTGATACGTGGTACAGCCTGCGGCCATCATGGCCATGGTGATCAGACAGAGACGGTGTTTTTTCATGTAATTAGAGCACCCTGACTTGCAATTAAACTCGATAAAGCCGCTCCACCTCTCGAAAGGCAAGCACGACTCAAACCCGGATCTTGCTGGCAAAGAGTGTGACCGCGTGGCGTTTGCCCGCCTTTTCCAGCACCACGGCATCTGCCGTGATGGCCACCAGCGTATAGCCATCCACCTGTTGCCCGACCCGATAACTCTTGCCATTGAGCACCGCCAGCGCCGGGCCATTGCCCAGCACCACACTCTGCAGCTTCGGTAAACCGGTGTTGCTCTCGCCGGTCGCACGGGCGCCAATCGCCACATCCGCCAGCGGTGCGGTGGGATCCTGCAATACCTCGACCTGCTCCGCCTTTACCAGCACGCTGAACAGGCAACAGCACAACGCAAACACTCTAGCCACGGATAAACTCCTTGCTGGTACTCAGGGTGTAGATCTCCATCTCCACCACCGCGCCGGGATAGGATTTGACCCGGTAGTCGAACTGCTTCCAGTAAAAGTGGCGCGGCAAGGCTTCCAGCGCTTTAAGATATTGATACACATCGAAATAGCCGCCTTCAAGCTGAAGCCGGATACCATGTTTGTAGAGATTGACCTTCTGTTCTCCCGCCATCAGCGGGGTCGGCTCCAGCGAACTGAGCGCCAGCATGTGAAGGTTGGCGGAGCGGGAGAGCAGCGCCTCCAGCACCTGCGGCATCTCGTGCGCCGGGATCAGATCGACGGTCTGGGCCTTCAGCTCATCGTCGATCCGGGCCAGATCCGCTTCGACCTGCGCCAGCTGGTCGCGAACGCCCTGATTGGGATCCCGCTTGAGCCGAGCCTGTTTGCCGAGGTTCTCCAGCTCCATGATTTCGAGGTCGCGCTCGGCGGCGCTCAGGGCCATGCGATCCTGCAGCAGGCGGGTATCGGCGCCATCGAGCCAACCGTAGATGCTGCCAGCGCCCAGCAAAACCAGACCGGTAAGCAGGATCAACACCCGCTCCCGCTGGCTCAACCGGGCGATACGCTGGCCCCACGCCTGCCATTGTGCTTTCAGGTTCATCAGGGTTTCTCCCGCGCGATGCCGCTCAACTGGAAGGTCAGACGACCCTCCTCGTCACGGCCGAGGGTCAGTTCACCAAACTCCTTGCCTACCAGACTCGGGGTCTGCTTGAAGCGGTTGACCCAGGCCGGCACATCCTGACTGCGTCCGGCAAAACCGGAGAGGTTGATCCGCCCTTCGTTGATCTCGATGCGCTGCAACGAGAGGTTGCTGCTGCGAATGCGGGAGAGATCCGCCATCACGCTGGCATAGCCCTGGGATTTTTGCAGAGACAGGCTACCGAGCTGACGCATCAGCCCCTGCTTGGCGGTCAGCTCATCCCGTTTATTGACCAGTTGCTGTTGCAGCCGGGGATCCGCCTGATGGCGCGCCAGCTCGGCATCGAGGCGTCTGGCCTCGCTGCGCTTGAGCTCCAGCTCGGCGGTGCGTTGCGCTAGCGCCCGGCTGACCTGTTGCTGCTGCCAGCTGTAACCGATAGCCGTCAGCAGGATCAGCAACAGCGCAACACCCCATACCAACGCCATCTGATTGAGGCTGGCCCACTGCCGCTTGGGACGAAACTCGGCACCATAGAGGTTTATCTGACGTTTCATCACGCATCCTCCCCGATGGCGGCTGCGTAGGCAGAAAGGTATTCGACGCCAGCCAGCAACATTGTCTTGTTGACCATGGCAGCAAGGGGGAATAACACTCTCATTGATCATCCCCCAATGCGGCAGCATAAGCCGAGAGGTATTCGACGCCGGCCAGCACCGCCTTGTTGGCCATGGCGGAGACGGCAAAGCCGAAGGTCTGCTCCATGTGACGCACCAGGGTACCGATAAAGGGCGAAGCGACGGCAAACTGCATCTGCCCCAGCTCGGGCAATTTGAGCTGGCCCGCCAGATAGTCGAGGGAGCGCTGGATCTCCAGCGCCAGTGAATCGAGCAGCATGGCGTCAGGCTCATGTTCGCCGGTCAGGCTGGTGAAACCGCGCAGCTGACGGGAGAAGCAGAGCCCGCCCTGATGGAAGACCAGCAGTTGCAGATCCTGCCCCTTGGGCTGCCACAGCAGCATGCGCACAGTGTCATCCGCTTCATAGAGAGAGGTGAGCGCCAGCTCGTCGCTGATGATGGATTGCAGGGTGGCGATGCCGTTGATGGCATCGGCCAGCTGTTGCACCCGGCTCTTGGGCAGGCAGATCACATTGATGCGCGGACGACCGGCAGGCGGGGTGGGCAAGTCCACATAATCCATCGCCAGTTGCAGCACGGGTTCGCTGACATAGTCCTTGATGGCCCAGGGGAGCGCCCCCGCCATCTCGGCGTCAGGCACGGCAGGCTTGTCGATCTGGATCTGTTGATAAAGGCTGGCGGCGAGGGCTACCCGCACTTTAGACTTGGCCAGCCCATAACGGCTGAACAGCTCGTTCATGGCCACAGCCCACTCCTGTGGGCCGTTGATGGTGCGCATCGCGAAGACGGGGGGATTGCCCACTGCAGCCAGCATGATCCTGTCATTGGCCAACAAGAGCCCGACCTGGCGGCTTGGCGTCGACCGTCTGAACAGTTTTTTCATGTAAGCCCGCCCATCAATAGTGATTAAATGTATGAAATATTAACATAAACAGCAGATTAGCCTCTATATAAAAGACGGACTCACCATTGCAAGCCAGCCTTCCAGCCGAGCCAGAGGGGTCAGCTATCCTGCCCTCCCCCCTGCACCCCCTCCACCACCCGTTGCTGACCCGCTACGGCGTCGAACTCTGGTGCAAGCGGGATGATCTGATCCATCCGACCATCTCCGGCAACAAGTGGCGCAAGCTCAAATACCACCTGCTTCATGCCAGAGAGCACGGCAAACGGCATCTACTCTCGTTTGGCGGCGCCTACTCCAATCACATCCATGCACTGGCAGCAGCAGGGTGCCAATCTGGCCTTCGAACTACCGGTATCATACGGGGCGAATCTGATGCCGTCAGCAATACCACCCTGAGGGATGCCAGACGCTGGGGTATGGATCTCGTTTTCGTCGACCGCCAGAGTTACCGCCGTCGCCAGGATCCCGACTGGCTGGCCCAATTCGATGCACCCGATACCCTGATCGTGCCGGAAGGGGGCAGCAGCCCGCTGGCTATCCCCGGGGTTGCCGAACTGGTCGGCGAGGTACCCTTCTCGCCGGATCTCTGGGTACTGCCCTGTGCCAGCGGCGGCACCCTGGCAGGCCTAATCGCTGGCAAACAGGACCGGGAGCAGATCCTCGCCATTGCGGTACTGAAAGGAGGCGGCTTTATCGCTGACGAGGTGTGTCGCCTCCATCCCGCCGCTGCCCATATCCCCAGCTGGCGCATCGCGCTCGATCACCACGACGGTGGCTACGCCAAATTCAGCCCGGCCCTCTGGCAGTGGGTACAGGATTTCAGCGCCACGACCGATCTGCCCCTTGAGCCCATCTACAGCGGCAAGGCGATGTGGGGGCTGTTTCGCGAACTGGCGGCGGGCCGCATCGCCTCCGGCAGCAAAATCGTCTTTATCCACACTGGCGGCATGCAAGGGCTCGCCGGGCTGCGGGAGCAGGGGCGACTGTGATCCCCGCCTGACGGCAACCGCAAACAACAGAGGGTCGCCCCAAGGCGACCCTCTCTCGTTTATCTCAATCACCAGCCGGTTCCAGCACCAGCCGCTGGGGCTCGGCAAACCAGGGCCCCTGCCCGGCATGCACCCCGAGGTGGCGCAGCATCTTCCACTCGTCGCCACTCTCCACCCCCACAGCCAGCACCCGGGTGCGGGTATTGGCGCAGCCGCCTACCAGACTGCGGACCGCCATCTGGTTCACCTGTCGGGCGTGAATCTCCCGCACCAGGCTGGGGTGCAGCTTGAGGAAGTTGATCTCGAACTCCTTGATGTACTGGGTGCTCACCACATCCTGGCCAGCATGATCGATGGCCAGCTGGCAGCCCAGCATCCGCAGGGAGCGCAGCGGCCGCTTGAGTGCTTCGAAGTGGCGTGTGACCTGAGCCTCCGAGAGCTGCAGGATCAACCGCTCGTTGGTGCTGCGCGGCAGCTGGAACAGGGCGAAGAAGAGCCAGCGCTGGAACTCGCGGTTGAGCAGACTCTGGGCACTCAGGGTCAGAGTGATGGGACAGCTCTGCTCGGAACGCTGGCGCAGCAACACCAGCGTTTGCTCCGCCACCAGCCGATCCAGTTGCAGCAGCAGGCCCACCTTCTCCGCCATTGGCATGAAGATCCCTGCTTGCAGTTCCCGCCCCTGCTCATCGTGGATATAGGTGAGCAGATCCTGCTGCAGTACCACCTGATCCCGATCCTGCTGGACCGGTTGGGTATAAAAATCGATCCCCTGCTCTTCAAGACGGCGACTGATGAGGGTGCGCCAGCGCACCGTCCCCTTGCTGCTCTGCTCCTCGTCCAGCTGCTTCTCGTAGAGGAACCAGCCGTTGTGCCCCTGCAGACGTGCACTCTTGAGGGCCAGCTCGGCCTCCTCCTGCACCTTGAGCAGAGTGTCTTGCGCCTGGTAGCAGACAGCCCCGATATAGATGGCCGTCTCCGGATTGACCTGCTGCGGCCAGTGTAGCCGTTGCAGACTCTTGAGCAGCTGGCTGGCACTGTCCACCATCTCGCTCTCCGACATGTTGGGCAACAATACCGCAAAGACATGTCCGGCATAACGAGCCTGCAAGGCACCGTTATGCTTGCGCACAAAAGCACTGATCACGGCGCTCGCCTCCAGCAGCAGATCATGCCCCTGCAGCTCGAACTGCTCCGCTTCCAGCTCTTCCAGACAGGCGAGTTCAATCAGCAAGACACCGCCACTCATCACGCTCGCCTCCATGATAGCGCTCTCGAGCCGGTTATCGAAGAAGAGGCGGTTGCCGATGCCGGTCATCTTGTCGACGAAGGCGTTGCTGCGAATGAAGTTGTCGAAGCGGCTGCGCTCCTTGCGGGCATCCGCCAGCTCGGCGAGCAGATGATCGAGGGCCTGACTGGCGGCCACCGGCCACTCTTCGGCGGGATCATGGCTTAGTTTGGAGAGCTTGTCATCGAGGATCAGCTGGGCGCGAATGCCCAGCAGCTCGGCGCCGCGCAACTGCTGACGCAACCAGCGGATGGAGTACCAGAGACCGAACACCACGATGAAGATCCCGAACGAGATGCCCGACATCGCCTTGATGGAGTACTCCGCCTCCTTGAAGGGGCGCTCCAGCTTGAAGCTAGCCTGCATGCCAGCCTGATGGGGCAGCGGATGGCTGTATGGCACCAGCAGCGGTTCATCAACCGGACGCTGTACGTCACGGAACCAGTAGACCCGCTGGTCATTCTGGCGCACCTCCAGCTCCACCACATGAGCCGCCCGCAGCAAGGTGGGCAACCAGCGGCTCATATCCTCCATACCGTGAGCAACGTCGAGTTGCTTGTCGATCACCTCGACCAGCGCATCGACCTTCTTTTGCTGCAACTCCATGCCCAGCTCGCGAAAGCTGAACACCCCGCCAATCAGCACAGTCGCCATGGCAGCGATCACGCACAAGGTAATAAACGAGACAAGATGTGTTGTGAGTTTCATGTGCCTTTCCGTGTGCCCGGCATCATCCATTGGAGTTCATGGTAGCAGTGGCGCTGTGGCCATCACTATGGACGGGGATCCCGCTTCTGTAATTTAAGCGGGGCAGCATACCCAAAGCAGCGGGAGAATACCAAGGAAGGTACACAGGTGGAGCAGGGGAAGATAGCAGACAGAAAAATGGTCCCTCAAAAGGGACCAAAAGGAACACTCATATCAAAACTAACACTCTGTGCTACTGACAAAAAACAGATACAGGAGTATTGAACACACGGTGAGTCAAACCGCAGGGGTACTCTAAAGCAGTTCGGATAAGTTGAGCAATTGTCATTTATGACAGGTCAGCGATTGAATCTTTTCAAGGTTAATAATAAAAACATTTAAAATCATACATTTAAAAAATCATCCAATAAGTGTGACAAGTAGATCTCAAATTGATTGTACTAATGCACTATGATGGCTTGACCCATTTGTGTCTCGTGAAACTGGCAGGCGCCCTTGTTACGCATCCCCCCCCTCTGGATCACTGTACTGCTACTGCTCTTGCCCATCCTGGCAAGCCAGTCCGTCGGTCTGTGGCTAACAAAACCGATGGCCAACCACCTGCTTGAGCAGAAGGTGGCCGAGATAAAGCGAGCCATGGCGATACGCCATCACACGCTGGACAAGGCCATGAGCGAGCAGCTGACGCTGTTTGATTTCGATTGTGGTGCCAACGACATGGCACTGCTGCGGGATCCCCGCTTTTACAACACCCATATTCGTCTGCAGGGGCTGGAACTGGCATCAGGGAAAAGCTGCTCAAGCCTGGGTGTGGGTATTTCGCTCATCAAAAACGCCAACCAGGATGGCGCCCTCCCCGACAAACTGGGGCTGACTGCTACAACGGCCAGTTTCAATACGGAACAGGAGATGGTTGCCTACTACAAAAACGGCGGCAACATTGCCTACTGGGTGCTCGATAACAGCTGGAGCCACGATCTGCTACAGCTCCCCTGCAGTGACTGTTTCTATCTGGAGTTCAGCCAGCGGGATCCCGCAGCGATGACCCCCCGCTTCCCGCGCGGTGACCGGACCATCAAGCTGGAAGAGGGCAGCCGCAGCCTGAGCTTCTTTGATCAGGACAAACTGACCCGACAAACCATCTGGGCCGGTTCTGCACTGGACCTGTATGCTCGCGAGCAAGTCAGACGAATCGCACTCTGGAGCGGCACTATCCTGGGCCTGCTGCTGGTGACCGCTTACTGGTCGCTGCGAAACTATCGCCGCTCGCTCAAGGGGCTATTGCAGGCCGGATTGGTGCGCCAGGAGTTCATCCCCTTCTATCAACCCGTGGTGGATCTTCGAACCTGGCAGGTTGCCGGTTTTGAGGCGCTGCTACGCTGGCAACGTGGACACGAGCTGATCCCCCCGAGCGCTTTCATCGAATATGCTGAAGATCAGGGACTTATCCTGCCTATCACCAGGCAGTTGCTGGAGCAGGTGATCACGGATCTGCCGCTGTTGCCACCAGAGCAGTGGATCAGTGTCAATCTGATGGCCACCCATATCGAACAACCCTTGCTGCGCAACATGTTGAGTGAACACCATAACCCTTCGCCCGAGCGCCTTACCTTCGAGCTGACAGAACGCAAGCCGATCCTCGACATCAAAGCCGCTACCGAGGAGATCACCCTGTTGCAGCAGATGGGATATCACTTCAAACTGGATGATTTCGGTACCGGCTACGGTGGTTTTGCCTACCTGCAGAGCCTCGGGATCCGCCAGATCAAGATCGACAAGATGTTCGTCGATACCATAGGCACCAACGACCTCAAACGCAGCGTGCTGGATGCCATCATCACGTTTGGCCTGGAATCAGGCATGGAGATGATTGCGGAAGGGGTTGAGACGCGGGAACAGGTTGATTACTTGCGGCAACACGGCGTCTATCTGATCCAGGGTTACGTCTTTGGCAGGCCCATGGCGCTGGCAGATCTTGCCATCTGGCAGCAGACATGGCCTCCACAATATTCGCAAGAGAGCTGACACCGATATTGCACAGGCCAGCGCTGGCAGGGCTCCCCCCACCGGGAGCACACGCACCCTTTTGCACAGAGGCTGACACTCCCAAAGCCTCTGCCACGACCTGGCTCATCGCCCTTGAACCACCATTTACATTCAGCAACAAAATGATCTGCCCCTGAGAGGATGGAACCCTTATCATAAGCATTCGGCTACCGTGAGCACCTTCACGCACGCCTCCCATCAATCCCTGTCGGCCAGCGCCGTCCCGAGATGAGAACCATTGCCTATGAAGACATTTATCCGGCAAGAGATTGCCCTGCCCGTCGGCCTGCTGACCCTGCTCTTTTTCAAGACGATCGGGAGCGACCTGCTGACAGAGACAACTCCGCTCGGGATCTATCTTCCGGTTTCGGCGGCACTACTGGCCATCGTCACCTGGGCTATCTTCTCGGTAGTGCGCCACTCCGATGCCCTCGCCATCAAGCTGGGCGAGCCCTTCGGCACCCTGATCCTCACCCTCTCGGTCATCTCGCTGGAGGTGGTGATGATCTCCTCGGTGATGCTGACCGGCGAGCCCAACCCCACCATGGCCCGCGATACCATGTTTGCGGTAGTGATGCTGGTGAGTACCGGTCTGGTGGGCTTCACCCTGCTGTTTGGCGGCTGGCGCTACCACACCCAGAGCTTTAATCTGGACGGGGTCAAATCCTATCTGGTGGCCATCATCCCGCTGGCCCTGCTCTGTCTGGTGCTGCCCAACTTCACCGAAGGTGGTGCAATCGGCAGTATGTCGCGCGCCATGTCGTGGATGCTGATCATCATCTCGATCCTGCTCTACGGGGTCTTTCTGCTGATCCAGACCCGCAGCCACAGCCACTTCTTCGTCGACAGCGATCACGAGGATTACGAGGAGCACCACGGCCCGCTGCAGAGCAACGTCTATCACACCATCCTGCTGCTCGCCTACCTGCTGGTAGTGATCCTGCTGGCCAAGACCCTGGCCATCCCCATCAACTACGGGGTGCATGTGATGGACGCGCCCGCGGCACTGGGCGGCTTTATCGTCGCATGTGTCGTGCTAGCTCCCGAAGCAGTCGGCGCCATCAAGGCCGCCTTCAACAACCAGCTGCAGCGGGCAATGAACCTCTACTTCGGCTCGGTGCTGGCCACCATCGCCCTCACCGTGCCTGCCGTGCTCTTTATCGGCTCCATGCTGGGTCAGGAGGTACGCCTCGGCCTCTCCCCCGCCGATATGGTGCTGCTGGTCACGACCTTGATGGTCTGTAAAGTGACCTTCAGCAGCGGCCGCACCAATGTGCTCCATGGTGCGACCCATCTGGTGTTGTTCGTGGTTTATCTGTTCCTGATGTTCGAACACGAATAACCGCGTTCAACCAACGTCAGAAACGCAAAGACCGCCCGATTGGGCGGTCTTTTGTCATCTGCTCCCGGCTCTCACCGGTGCCAGTGAAGCGGCTTCCCCCTCATCCCCCACCCTTCTCCCGCCAGGGGAGAAGGGTGATCAAGGCTTACAGGCTGGGCAGCACCCCGGCCGGGATCAGGTCGTTGTAGCTGGCACGGCCCAGCAGGGCGGCGGCCGCTTCGATATCCGGCGCGAAGTACCTGTCCTTGTCGTAGAAGCTCACCTCTGCCCGCAGTCGTCCCTTGGCCAGCTCGATCAGCTCGGTACTGCGCAGCGGCGCGCGGAAATCGAGCCCCTGTGCCGCCGCCAGCAGTTCGACTGCCAGAATGCCGCGGGTATTCTCCGCCATGTCAGCCAATCGACGACCGGCGAAGGTCGCCATGGAGACGTGATCCTCCTGATTGGCGGAAGTGGGCAAACTATCCACCGAGGCGGGATGGGCCAGGGTCTTGTTCTCGGAGGCCAGCGCCGCCGAGGTGACCTGAGCGATCATAAAGCCCGAATTCACCCCGCCGTTGTTGACCAGAAACGCCGGCAGACCGGACATCCGAGAGTCAATCAGCAGCGCCATCCGCCGCTCGGAGAGGGAACCTATCTCGGCGATGGCCAGCGCCAGATTATCGGCCGCAAAGGCCACCGGCTCGGCGTGGAAGTTGCCGCCGGAGATTATCTCCTCATCATCGGCAAACACCAGCGGGTTGTCGGAGACCGCGTTGGCCTCGCACACCAGCACCTCGGCGGCCTGACGGATCTGGGTCAGGCAGGCCCCCATCACCTGCGGCTGGCAGCGCAATGAGTAGGGATCCTGCACCTTCTCGCAGTTGTGATGGGACATGCCGATCTCGCTGCCATCCACCAGCAGGTGGCGATAGCAGGCGGCCGCGTCGATCTGGCCACGCTGACCGCGCACCGCGTGGATGCGAGCATCGAACGGCCTGCGGCTGCCGAGCGCAGCCTCCACACTCATGGCGCCGATGGTGATGGCACCAGCGAACAGATCCTCGGCATGGAACAGCCCTTCCAGCGCAAAGGCGGTGCTGGCCTGAGTGCCGTTGAGCAGCGCCAATCCTTCTTTGGGCGCCAGCGCGATGGGCTCGAGCCCGGCAATTTTCAGGGCAGTAGCGGCGTCGATCAGCTCGCCCTTGTGGCGAGCCTTGCCCTCCCCGATCAGCAGGCAGCTCATATGAGCCAGCGGCGCCAGATCGCCGGAGGCGCCGACGGATCCCTTCTTCGGCACCACCGGATAGACTTCGGCGTTGATGAGGGTCATCAAGGCCTCAAGCACCGTCAGCCGGATCCCGGAGAAGCCCCGCGCCAGCGAGTTGAGTTTGAGCACCATCATCAGCCGCACGGTGGCGTCATCCATGTACTCGCCAATCCCTGCCGCATGGGAGAGCACGATGGATCGCTGCAGCTCGTCCAGCAGCTCCACCGGAATGCGGGTGTTGGCCAACAGGCCAAAGCCGGTGTTGATGCCATACACCACCCGGTTCTGCTCGATCACCTTGGTAACCACAGCAGCTGAGGCGTGGATCCCCGGCAGCGCGGCCGGATCCAGTGAAACATGTACCGGCTCGCGGCTGACGCGGCGCAGGGTGGCAAGATCCAGCTCGCCCGGAGTAATAGTCAATTCAAACATGGTGTTACACCTTTCCTTTGACACCGTTGGCGCCGTCAATCATCGGCAGATCCAGTTTCGCCTCATGGGCACAGTTGATGGCAATCTCGTAGCCGGCATCCGCGTGGCGCATCACCCCGGTGGCCGGATCGTTGCGCAGCACCCGACCGACGCGCTTGGCAGCGTCATCGGAACCATCGCAGACGATCACCACGCCGGAGTGCTGGGAGAAGCCCATTCCGACCCCGCCGCCGTGGTGCAGCGACACCCAGGTCGCGCCGCCAGCGGTGTTGAGCAGGGCGTTGAGCAGCGGCCAGTCGGAGACGGTATCGGAGCCATCCATCATCGACTCGGTCTCGCGGTTCGGGCTCGCCACCGAGCCGGAATCCAGATGGTCGCGGCCGATGACGATGGGGGCTTTCAGCTCGCCGTTTTTCACCATCTCGTTGAAGGCCAGACCGAGGCGTACCCGATCCTTGACCCCGACCCAGCAGATCCGAGCCGGTAGCCCCTGAAACGCGATGCGCTCGCGGGCCATGTCGAGCCAGTTGTGCAGGTGAGGATCGTCGGGGATCAGCTCTTTCACCTTCTGATCGGTCTTGTAGATATCTTCCGGATCGCCGGAAAGGGCCACCCAGCGGAACGGTCCAATCCCCTCGCAGAACAGCGGGCGGATATAGGCGGGGACGAAGCCGGGGAAGTCGAAGGCGTTCGCCACCCCCTCCTCCAGCGCCATCTGGCGGATGTTGTTACCGTAATCCAGAGTCGCCGCGCCGCGCTCCTGCAGGGTCAGCATCGCCTCCACCTGGCGGGCCATGGAGCGACGAGCGGCCAGATTAACCTCCTGCGGGGCACTCTGCTGCAGCTCGCGCCACTTGGCCACGCACCAGCCCTGCGGCAGGTAGCCGTGCACCGGGTCGTGGGCGGAGGTCTGGTCGGTCACCACGTCCGGGGTGATGCCACGGGCCACCAGTTCGGCGAACACGTCGGCGGCGTTGCCGAGCAGACCGATGGAGATGGCGCTGCCGCTCTGCTTGGCCTCCTCGACCATGGCCAGCGCCTCATCCAGGCTGTGAGCCTTCTTGTCCACATAACGGGTGCGCAGACGAAAATCGATGCGGGTCTCGTCGCACTCCACGGCGATCATCGAGAAGCCGGCCATGGTGGCGGCCAGCGGCTGGGCGCCGCCCATGCCGCCGAGACCACCGGTCAGGATCCAGCGCCCCTTGGGTTCGCCGTTGAAGTGCTGATTGGCCACCGCAAAGAAGGTCTCGTAGGTGCCCTGCACTATCCCCTGGGTACCGATGTAGATCCAGGAGCCCGCGGTCATCTGGCCGTACATCATCAAGCCCTTCTTATCGAGCTCGTTGAAGTGCTCCCAGTTGGCCCAGTGCGGCACCAGATTGGAGTTGGCGATCAGAACCCGCGGCGCATCCTTGTGGGTCTGGAACACCCCGACCGGCTTGCCGGATTGCACCAGCAGGGTCTGATCCTCCTCGAGCCGGGTCAGCACCTCGACGATCTTGTCAAAGCAGGCCCAGTTGCGGGCGGCGCGACCGATGCCGCCATAGACCACCAGCGACTGGGGATGCTCGGCCACCTCGGGGTCCAGGTTGTTCATCAGCATCCGCAGCGGCGCTTCGGTGAGCCAGCTCTTGGCGGTCAGTTCGGTGCCGCGCGGGGCACGGATCACGCGGTTAGGATCATGACGGGGATCCTGCTGTTGCACAGACATACACACTCCTTGTTGTATCAATAGGGTGCCTTCGGCGACGGGCGGCCAAAAGGGTTAACGGGTCAACAGATGAACCAGTCGCGCGGCCACGCGGGCACTGCGGTTGTCCTGATCCAGCGTCGGGTTGTACTCGGCCAGATCGGCGAGCCTGAGCTTGCCGCTGGCCCGGATATGGGCGATCAGCGGTTCGATCACCGCCAGCTCCACGCCGCGAGCGGCGGGAGCGCTCACTCCCGGCATAACGGCGCCGGGCAGCACGTCGAGATCGATGGTCAGATAGAGGTGATCACAATCGGCGATAAAGGCGTCCAGCCCGCTTAGCAAGGCTGGCAGCTCGGTCTGGGTCATCGCCTCGTCCAGCACATGCCACACACCCAGCGCCTTGGCACGGGCAAACAGGGCTTGGGTATTGGCGGTCTCGGCCACCCCAAGGCAGGCGTAGTGAAACGGTGTGCCCTGAGCGGCGCACTGCTCGGCAATCTGGAAAAAGGGGGTGCCAGAGCTGGCCTGCTCCTGCTTCATGCGCAGGTCGAAGTGGGCGTCAAAATTGATAATGCCGACTCGCCCCTGACCCGCCAGATGCAAGTTGAGGCCGCTCCAGCTGCCGAAGGCCACCTCGTGACCGCCCCCCAGCACCAGCGGGAAGTGGCCCAAATCGAGCGCGGCAGCGACCCGCTCGGCCAGATGGCCGTGGGCGGCGTCGAGATTGCCATCGGTACAGCTCACATCTCCGCCATCGTAGACGGGACGGTTCAGGTGCCAGGCAGTGTTGGCCAGCAGCTTGCGCACCGCCAGCGGCGCCCCGGCAGCACCAATGCGCCCCTTGTTGCGGCGCACCCCTTCATCGCAGGCAAAACCAAGCAGTACTACACCGGCAGAGTCTTGTGCTCCGGCGGTCCAGGGCAGCACCTTGTCGTGCCAGCGCAGGGCCAGTTCGCCATCTTCCGGATCCTGCCGCCCCTGCCAGAGCGACATGTCGATCGGGTTGAACTTATCCATGGAGGGTCTCCTCGCCGTTGAAGATGCGGCCTGCCAGCTGATCGACGCCGACCATGTAGCTCAGCTCGGCCGGATGGGCGCAGTGCCAGATCAGGAAATCGGCCGCCATGCCGACCCTGAGCTGACCAAGACGATCCTGCTCGCCAAGTGCTTTGGCGGCGTGACGGGTCACCCCGACCATGGCCTCCAGCGGGGTCAGGCCAAACAGGGTGCAGGCCATGTTCATCGCCATCCGCAGCGAGACGATAGGGGCCGTACCCGGGTTGATATCGGAGGAGACCGCCATCGCTACCCCCGCCTTGCGCAGCGCGGCGACCGGCGGCAGCTTGGTCTCTTTGAGGAAGTAGAAGGCGGTGGGCAGCAGGGTGGCGACCACGCCACGGTGGGCCAGCGCCAGGATCCCTTCCGGATCCAGATACTCCAGATGGTCCACCGAGAGGGCGCCAAAGTTGGCAGCGAGTGTGCTGCCACCGAGATTGGAGAGCTGATCCATATGCCCCTTCACCGGCAGGCCGTATTGATCCGCCGCCAGATAGACCTGCTCGGTCTGGGCCAACGAGAAGCCGATGTGCTCGCAGAAGACATCCACCGCATCGGCCAAGCCTGCCTCGGCGGCGGCCGGGATGATCTCCTGACAGATGGTCTCGACCCAACTATCGGGATCGTCGCGATACTCCGGCGGCACCGCATGGGCCGCCAGCAGAGTGGTCTTGACCCGGATCGGCAGCGCCCCTCCCAGTCGGCGGGCCACCCTCAGCATCTTGAGTTCATCAGCCAGAGTGAGGCCATAGCCGGACTTGATCTCCACCGTGGTGACCCCTTCGCGGATCAGGGATGCCACCCTCGGCAACGCCAGCTCGAACAGTTGCTCTTCGCTGGCGGCACGGGTGGCACGCACCGTGCTGATGATGCCACCGCCCCGACGGGCGATCTCGGCATAGGGCACTCCCTGCTGACGCAGCTCGAACTCTTCGGCACGGCTGCCGGCGAAGACCAGATGGGTGTGACAATCGATAAGGCCGGGGGTGACCAGCTTGCCCCGCATATCCTGCCAGTGAGCGGGATACGACCCCTTCAGTTCGGCCATCGGCACCAGCGCGTGGATCTTGCCATCCTTCACGCCGATGGCGTGGAGCGGCAGCAGGCCGTAGTCGGCCAGCTCATCATTCAGGGTAGCGGGCGTCACGTTGAGCCAGACCCGCTCGCAGTTCAACAGTTCCTTGTTCATAGCGACCTCAAATGTATATACATATTCTTATAGTCGATCTCTATGACGAAAGAAAGAGCGAAATTCACATCCTGATAACAGCATCAAACTTAGAGTTTAAGCACAAAAAAGCCCACCAGGAGGTGGGCTTTGCAAAATCAAGTTGTATAGACATTTACTCCAGCTGAGTCTTGGAGCTTAGCTTGTAACGGGAACCGGGGGAGAGCAAACGGGCGTAGGAGACCAGATGCCCCTCCGACCAGGTGCGTCTGTGCAACAACAGGCAGGGGGAATCTACGCGGATCTGCAACAATCCCGCCTCACCGGCGCTCGGCAACACGGCTTCCACCACGTGCTCCATCTCGGAGAGGGGGCAGACATCCATCAGATAGCGGTTGGGGGTCTGTTGGGTAAAATCCTGCTCGCCATAGCCCGGCAAGCGCCCGGCATCGACGAAGCGCTCCTCCAGCTGCAACGGCTCACCATCAGCCTGATGGACGATCAGGCTGTGAAAGATAGGAGCACCTACCCGCAGCCCCAGTTGTACCGCCACCTTCTCGTCGGCGGCCAGCCGCTGCAGCCGGATCACCCGGGCACTGTACTCGCCGCCACGCTCGGCGATCTCGTCAGCGATGTTGCGAATGGCCAGCAACGGCGATTCGGTTCGCCTGTCCGCCACGAAGCTGCCGGAACCGGCGGTACGCACCAGCCACCCCTCAGCCACCAGTTCCCGCAACGCCCGGTTGACCGTCATCCGGCTCACGGTGAACTGCTCGCACAGGGCCGCTTCGGTCGGGATCCTGTCCCCCGCCTGATAGTGGCGTTCGCGGATTCCGTCCAGAATGTGCTGCTTGATCTGCAGATAGAGGGCTGGCGCCACCATGAAGCTCCCTAGCGCCGACGGTGGGGCGGACGCATATCCGGCCAGGCGCGGTAGACGTCGGGGATCTGATCCGGGCCGCTGATGCAGAGATCGAGATCGTGCAGCAGACCATCCTTGATCCCGTAGATCCAGCCATGCACCGCCAGCTCCTGCCCCTTGCGCCAGGCGTTCTGGATGATGGTGGTGTGGCAGACGTTGGCGACCTGTTCGGCCACGTTCAGCTCGCACAGGTAGTCGAAGCGCTCGTGCTCATCCTCGATGGCCTCGAGCTCTTCACCATATTTGAAGTAGACATCCTTGATGTTGCGCAGCCAGTTGTCGATGAGACCCAGCTCCTGATTCTGCATCGCGGCCTTGACGCCGCCGCAGCCATAGTGACCGCAGACGATGATGTGCTTCACCTTGAGCACTTCTACCGCGTATTGCAGCACGGAGAGGCAGTTGAAATCGGTATGTACAACCAGATTGGCGACGTTGCGGTGGACGAAGACATCCCCCGGCAGCAACCCCATCAGCTGGTTGGCGGGGACCCGGCTGTCGGAACAACCGATCCAGAGGTATTCGGGGGCCTGCTGGGCAGAAAGGGTGGCAAAGAAAGCGGGATCTTCGGCTTTGATCCGTTCGGCCCACTCACGGTTGTTGGTAAACAGGTCGTTCAACAGTTTCACTTCTGCTCTCCCTAATGTGGCAGTGGCGGCAACATAACACACTCAAGGGTAACCAAAGCAAGGCCGACCAGATCCTTGCGAAACAAAAACAGGGCCATCAGGCCCTGTTTTTATGAGAGGAAGCATCAGGCTTCCATGGCATCTTTCAGCTTCTTGAGTGCGTTTTTCTCAAGCTGACGCACACGCTCGGCAGAGACGCCGTAGGTATCGGCCAGCTCCTGCAGAGTGGTCTTGCTGTCATCATCGAGCCAGCGGGCGCGGATGATGTGCTGACTGCGCTCATCCAGGGTGGCGAGGGCAGAGCTCAGACGACGGGTGGCATGATCGTCCCAGTTGTCATTCTCGATGGTCGCGGCCAGATCGGAGGATTTATCCTCCAGATAGTGAACCGGAGCGAAACCGCCCTCTTCTTCATCATCACCAACCAGATCGAACGCCTGATCGTAGTTGGCCATCCGCGCTTCCATCTCGGTCACGTCAGCGGCAGAGACGCCGAGATCGGCCGCCACGGCCTGAACCTCTTCGTGGTTCAGCCAGCCCAGACGTTTTTTGGATTTGCGCAGGTTGAAGAAGAGCTTGCGCTGGGCCTTGGTGGTCGCCACCTTGACCATGCGCCAGTTGCGCAGGACATATTCGTGGATTTCGGCCTTGATCCAGTGCACTGCAAAGGAGACCAGACGCACGCCGACCGTCGGGTCGAAGCGCTTGACCGCCTTCATCAGGCCGATGTTGCCTTCCTGAACCAGATCGGCCTGAGGCAGGCCGTAACCGGCATAACTCTTGGCGACATGAACGACAAAGCGCAGGTGCGACATAACCAGCTGACGAGCAGCCTCGAGATCGCCATCCTGCTGCAAACGCTCAGCCAGTTCACGCTCTTCCTCTGCGCTCAGCACAGGAATAGAGTTTACTGCCTGGATATAGCCTTCCAGACTACCTTGCGGAATCAGAGCCATAGTGCGCTGCAATGAAGTTCCCATCTGTTACCTCTTACTTTTCAATCGAATCAGTCTAACACCCTGAGAGGGTCTGTCTACTGACCGGATGCCATTCTGCGGCGTGTATCAAAGAACATGCCCAGTTTTAGACCGGCTTATCTTAAGCCTGCAGGATGAATCATGAATGAACAGTCAAAAAAAGGGGGTCACAATGAAGGACCCCCGAAAAGTAGCATGCTAAGTCCATTGTTGCGGAGCTCGCAACCTTCACATGCTTGCCAAGTCTGACGAGCAAGGCAGAGGGGCCACACTCGTATAAATGCTTCAGCTTAATAGACTGCTTATAAATCAGAAGGTTCCACGGATCCAGCAAAGATCCGGAAGATCGCCGCTATTCAGAATACTCTGACTAAGGGGGTCAAGCCAGAAACGGAGCCTCTTTTACTTGATCCACCTCTCAAAATCCAGCGATTTACTTTGATAATAAATTAATCAGGATGGCTCTATATCTCGAATGTGACGATGAACCGAAAACCAGGAAGCAATCAGCCCCAGCAAGGCCCCCAGCAGGATCAGGTTCACCCCATCTACCAGACCCATGCCAACCAGCCGGAAGTTACTGTTATACAAGCCCGCCAGCTCCTTCACCACCCCTTCGCTCCAGATCACCATCACCTCGGTCAGCCACCATGCCAGCATGCCGCCGATCACCCCGAACCAGATGCCGGTATAGAGGAAAGGGCGATGGATGAAGGCATCGGTTGCCCCCACCAGCTTGAGCACCTCGATCTCTGAACGCTGGTTGAGGATGTTGAGACGCAGGGTGTTGCCGACGATCAGCAGCACGGCGGAGAGCAGCAGCACGGCGATACCGGTAATGGTGTGACGCAGCAGGTTCATGATCCCCTGCAGGCGGGTCAGCCACTGCAGATCCAGCTTGCCCTGCTCGACCCCATCCTCATTGTTTAGCTTGCCGAGCAACTCGGCGGCCCCTTCCGGATTCTGCCAGCGCGGATCCGGAATGACGCTCAGCACCGGCGGTAGCGGGTTGCTGTCCAGATAATCGAGGGCATCGCCGAAACCGGAGATCTCGCGAAACTCCCGCAACGCATCGTCACGGCTCAGGTAGGTGACCGAATCCACCTCGGGATAGAGCAGGATCCTGTGCTGCAGATCGAGAATGCTCTGCTCCGGCAGATCCTTGCGCAGATAGAGGGAGATCTGGGAGCTGTTCTGCCAGCTCCCCTCCACCACCTCGGCGTTTTTCAACAATACGTGGAAGCAGGAGGGCAACGCCAGACTGACACCGAGCACCGCCAGCGTCATCAGGGAGGCGAGCGGATTTCGCCACAGCTCCCCGAGACTGGCAAACGCCTGCCGCACATGGTCAACCCCGTACATCATCAGACGACGCAGCGGTGGTTGTTTATGACGAACAATAGCCATCAGAGCTCCTCCCCGGCCGAATACATGCGACCCGCCTTGAGGGTCAGGGTGCGATAGCGCATGCGGGCGATCAGCCCCAGATCGTGAGTAGCAATCAGTACAGAGACCCCAAAATTGTTGAACTCCTGAAATAGCCGCATGATATCCATGGAGAGCTGGGGATCCAGGTTGCCGGTCGGTTCATCCGCCAGCAGCAGCGGCGGCTTGTTGACGATGGCACGGGCGATGCCGACCCGCTGCTGTTCACCCCCGGAGAGCATCCGCGGCTGGTAACGCTCCTTGCCGAGCAACCCTACCTTGTCCAATGCCGCCGCCACCCGCTTGTTGATGTCCGCATGGCTGTAACCATCGATCACCAGCGGCAGCGCTACGTTGTCGAACACGGTGCGGTCCATCAGCAGGCGGTGATCCTGAAAGATCATCCCGATCTGGCGGCGAACATAGGGGATCTGGCTGCGCTGGATATGGCTGACATCATCACCATGAAAGAAGACGCGACCATCGGTCGGACGCTCCATCACGCTGATCAGTTTGAGGAGGGTACTCTTGCCCGCCCCCGAGTGCCCGGTCAGAAAGGCCATCTCTCCCTTGCGCAGGTGAAAGCTGACCTTTTGCAGCGCCTGATGGCCGCCGCTGTATACCTTGCTGACCTTGTCAAAACGAATCATAACGGTTCCCTGACATTGACAAACCCCGACCGAAGTCGGGGTATGGAACACTTAATCATCACGGCTGAGCTGACTCATCGCGGCTGAAGAGCGCCTCGATGAAATCGTTGGCAACGAAGGGACGCAGATCGTCGATCCCCTCGCCCACCCCGATATAGCGGATCGGGATCTGGAACTTGTCGGCCACCGCGAAGATGACGCCGCCCTTGGCGGTGCCATCCAGCTTGGTGAGGGTGATGCCGGTCAGGCCAACCGCCTCGCTGAACAGCTTGGCCTGGCTCAGGGCGTTCTGGCCGGTGCCGGCATCCAGCGTCAGCATGATCTCGTGGGGGGCCTCTTCATCCAGCTTCTTCATCACCCGTACTACCTTCTTGAGCTCTTCCATCAGGTTGCTCTTGTTCTGCAGGCGACCGGCTGTGTCGGCGATCAGCACGTCAGCCCCGCGGGAGCGGGCGGCCTCGATGGCGTCATAAATAACGGAGGCGGAGTCGGCACCGGTATGCTGGGCAATCACTGGAATGTTGTTGCGCTGGCCCCATACCTGCAGCTGCTCGACCGCAGCGGCACGGAAGGTGTCACCCGCTGCCAGCATCACGCTCTTGCCTTCAGCCTGGAACTGCTTGGCCAGCTTGCCGATGGTGGTAGTCTTGCCGACGCCATTCACGCCGACCATCAGGATCACGTAAGGCTTCTTGCTGGTGTCGATCACCAGCGGCTGCTCCACCTTGGCCAGCATCTCGCCCATATCCTGTTTGAGCAAACCGTAGAGCGCCTCGGCATCCTTGAGCTGCTTGCGATCCGCGTGCTGCACCAGCCCCTCGATGATACGAGTGGTGGTATCCACACCGAGATCGGCGGTCAGCAGCTGGGTTTCCAGCTCTTCAAACAGCTCATCGTCGATCTTCTTGCCACGGAACAGGCCGAAGAAACCGGAACCGATATTCTCCTTGGTGCGAACCAGACTGCGTTTGAGGCGAGCAAAGAAGCCCTCCCGCTGCGGTTTGTCCTGGGTGTCGTCGTCCACCTTGGCGGCCAACGGCAGGGCAGCCAGTGCGGCAGCCTCAGCCTCCATCGCGGCGACCAGGCGCATATCTTCCGCTCGCTGGGCCTCTTTGGCGATACGGGCTTCTTCCGCAGCCTGAGCTTCAGCGGCAATGCGAGCCTCCTCCGCAGCGCGAGCTTCAGCAGCAATGCGAGCTTCTTCCGCAGCACGGGCTTCGGCAGCAATACGAGCCTCTTCCGCAGCGCGAGCTTCAGCAGCAATACGAGCCTCTTCAGCCGCACGGGCTTCAGCGGCAATACGAGCCTCTTCCGCAGCACGGGCTTCGGCGGCAATACGAGCCTCCTCTGCAGCGCGAGCCTCGGCGGCAATGCGAGATTCTTCCGCGACGCGAGCCTCGGCGGCAATGCGAGATTCTTCTGCGGCGCGAGCTTCGGCGGCGATACGAGCATCTTCTGCAGCGCGAGCCTCGGCGGCGATACGAGCATCTTCTGCAGCGCGAGCCTCGGCAGCAATACGAGCCTCCTCTGCAGCGCGGGCTTCGGCAGCGATACGTGCCTCTTCCGCAGCGCGAGCTTCGGCAGCAATACGAGCCTCTTCGGCTGCCTTGACCTCAGCGGCTTGCGCTTCTGCGGCAGAGCGAGCGGCTTCAGCGGCACGCTCCTCTTCGGCGATCAGCGCTTCGTTGACGATCACCGGCTCCAAATCGGAAGCGCACTCCTCCACCACCAGTGGGCCGTGGTCGTCCAGCTCGGTCGGCAGGCAGCAATCATCTTGCAAAACGGAATTCTGTGCGCTGGCAGGCACTTCGGCGCTGGCAGGCACTTCGGGGGCAACGGCCGGCGTACTATCGGAAACAGTGGTATCGGAAACGGGAGCGGGGGTAGCAGTGACCTCGGGCTCAACGGTAACGGGGGTGGCTTGGGGTGTCTGTGGTTGGACAGCCTCAGCCTCTTCTTTCTTGCGGCCGAAACCCAGCCAGGAAAACAAACCTTTTGCCATCTAAAAATACTCACATCAAAGGCTGACTGCTAAGATAGCCGTCCCTTGGCGGGTCGGCATAAAAATGAACCGCCTTATACTACCACTTTATTTTCTGACGATGAAACGCGATGCCCAGAGTGAAATCCAGCCGTAGCAACCCGAGCAAGAGTCCTGCCCCGCAAGGAAAATCGGGCTTTGTAAGAATCATCAGCGGCCAGTGGCGAGGCCGCAAATTGCCGGTCAAGGATGTGGAGGGGCTCAGACCCACCACGGATCGCGTCAAGGAAACCATCTTCAACTGGCTGGCCCCCCATATTCGCGGCACCCGCTGCCTGGATCTGTTTGCCGGCAGCGGCGGACTCGGACTGGAGGCGCTGTCGCGCTATGCCGAGCAGGTGACCCTGATCGAAATGGACAAAGGGGCCGCCGACCAGATCAAGAAGAACCTGACCGCTCTCGGCAGCAGTCAGGGTCAGGTGATCCAGTCAGATGCAGTGAGCTGGCTGCAAGGCCCGGCCACGCCGTTTGATCTGGTGTTCCTCGATCCGCCGTTTCGCCGCGAGCTGCTGCCGCAAGTGTGCGAACTGCTGGAGCAGCGCGGCTGGCTGGCAGCGGACGCCCTCATCTATCTGGAGCGGGAGAAGGAGATGGCCGATCTGGCGCTGCCCGCCAGCTGGCAACTACTCAAGGACAAACAAGCAGGTCAGGTCTGCTATCAACTCTATCTAAGAGAGGTAAACAATGAAGCGAGTCTTTAATCTGTTGGCGATGGGGCTGATATTGTTCTTCTGGTTTGGTGTGCTGATGAGCCTGATTGCCCCGCTGCCCGGCAAACTCAACGGCTTTCTGCCGGTCTGCGGCGTGATCGTCGCCCTGCTGCACTGGCTGCAGGCCAGCATGATCAAGGCAGCTTGCAAACGCTACTTCGCTGTCACCAAGGCCGAGTTTGTCACTGTGCTGATATTTGGCGTGTTTGGCATGGTCGACATTCGTCAGCGCTTGCAAGAGATCGTCAACGCCGCCCAGCGCGGCAATCTCTCGGACAAACCATAAAAGAAAAGGGGACGGCGGTAGCCGTCCCCTAGAGTCGTGTCGTCCTGTCCGTAGAACTGCAATGCTCCCTGCAATCCCTGACGTTATCCTAATCCTTTGGAATATCCCCTTTCCAATCCGTTGGCGTGTCCTGCGGCGTTCCTGGCCTGGCAATTCATCCTGAACTGCTTCCCTGTCTCCATCCTGGAGGTGTCCATTACCACGTCCTGTGGGGTTCCTTGCGTCTTCCTGACAGATAACCATCCGGGTTATCTCACTTCATCCTGAAGTATTCCTCTCGCATCCGGCGAGGTCCTGTTCATCCTGAAGAACGAGGTTCCGTTCGTTCTACTCCCATCCCGAGAGTGTCCTGCCGCATCCCGCGGTGTTCCTTGTCCACATCCTGCGGAATATTCCATCTTTATGCGCTGCCCTGCATCCTGCCGGACCAGCTCCGTCCTTGTGAGACCCATACTAAGGAAATGCGCCCCCCGAACAAGGGCCATCCGATGATAAAGATCCGATGCAGCTCTCATCCCAAAAAACAAACTTAAAAACTAACCCTTTAATATCAGTTATTTATTTAGTTTCACGGGAAAGTTCGATCATTCTGGCATGGCTTCGCGTACGGCTCAAAGCGCCAGCCTCTTACAGTCGCTATGGCAGATCTCTTACACGGGTTTCGCCCCCAAAAACGGGGCAGGAAAACGGTTCAATCCTGACGTTAAGACTTAAAAATTAGTTGAATAAATATGCTTAAAAAAACCGCAAAAAAAGAGCCGAGACCAGGCTCGACTCTTCAACATTCCAATTTTTTAATCAGCTCAAGCGGTTGGCCGGATTGAGATAGGCCTTGCGCAACGATTCCGGTGCCAGCACCTCCAGTTCACCGCCGATGTTGTTCAACCAGCTGCGAAACTCCGGGGTGTCCTGCACTTCGGTCTCCACCACCACGCTGCGCTTGTCATAGCGGGTCATGCGCGGATTGTTGCCGGGGATCTGGTTATCCACCAGCGACTGGCTGTTGGCATCGATCCGGCCGACGAAGCGGATCGGGCCGCTCACATCCTGATAGCCCTGATCGCGGATCAGCTTCTGGATATTGAAATCCTTCGGCTGGGTGGCGCTGAAGTTGGTCAGCTCCACGTTCTTGATATGGTCAAACGGGATGCCGTAAACCTTGGGATCCAGCTCGGATAGTGTGCAGAGCAGGATCGGCCCGTCCGGCTGATTGAGAATGCCGAGCGGGTTGATACGGTCGTAGCAGAGCCACACGGTGCGCTCTTTGATCACGCGCTGGATCTCGGCACTGAACTTGCGACCACGCCAGAGCGCATCGCGGATCAGGGTGCTGCGACGGATCTCCGGGTTGCCGGCAAACGGGCGCGGTGACTGGTGGACACTCTCCAGCCAGCGTTCGGCCAGTTCACTCTGGCTGTCGCGGATCACCTGGCTCGCCTTGTCGACCAGCGGATTCAATTCAGTCAGTACACTCGCCGGCAACAGTTGGCTCGCCTGATCACTCCAGGTTTTCAGGGCCACCGCCAGCGAGAGCGGCATGATATTGGCAAAGTCGTTGAGGCCGTGGCGCTCGAAGCACCAGCCATGGGGTTTGCTGCGCTCGTCCGAGGTGAGGTCGAACAGTCCCATGCCGGACATCTCCTCCAGGTCCCGTTGCACGGTACGCAGACTGACATGGATGCCTTCCTCTTCCAGTTTTACCTGAAGTTGGCTGGCGGTCAGCTTGTAAGGGCGGTGCGGGATGCAACGCGCCAAGGTCAGTTGTCGTAACAGCTTCTTACTCATGGTGCATGCCTTCACTGGTTTAGCGTTGACTGTATGCTAGTCGCAACTTGCGACAGTCTATGTCGTAAGTTTTGTAGCGACAACTGTCGCCATTTTCATACAAAACTACGTATATATATGATTTATAAGAAAAAATATGGATAAACACAGCTAACTTGACGTTTTCAGACAAGCTAAGCGTATCGAAGAAAACTAAGTGGAGAGGCAGGCTAACATAGAGGGGCGTAGGATTTTTCTGAATCTATTCTTTTGAGATAGCCGGAGGGAGGCAATCCTCCCTCCCAGCCAAATCACGTCAGCCACGACCAGGCTGACTTGGTGATGGCCGCACCGACCATGTAGCCAAACACCGCCAGTGCCGCCACACCGGCCACCAGCTTCTGACCGCGGGCCGGGCGCTTGAGCGCCATGACACCCAGACCGATATAGAGCACCAGTGCAATCAGCTTGGCCATCAGCCAGGGTTGTTGACCCGGGCTCAACTGCAAGGCCACCGCCAGCAACACACCAAACAGCAGCAGGAAGGTGTCGTTGATATGCGGCAGGATCTTCAGCCACTTCTGCTGCAACCGATCGCTGCCGGCCAGCGCCAGACTCCAGCGATAGATAAAGAGCAGCAGACTGACCAGCGCCAGCGTCATATGCAGGTGTTTAAACATGGGGTAATAGGCAATCATTTTGCTTCCTTGTCGTCGTCGGGTAACCCGCTGTTCCAGTTATGGGCATGGATACGCTCCTGCCCCTCCTCGTCGTCTTGCAACAGATCGGAGAGGATCTCCCGGTATTGCAGGCTCTTGTTGATATAAGTGTGCTCGTCGTCCAGATAGTTGACCTGCTCGCGCAACAGCCAGTTATCGTGCTGCTTGAAGGTCTGCCCCGCCCGCCAGGCCTGGTTGGCACGAAAACCGAGCTGGGTCAGGGCTTCCACCCCCAGATCGACCGCCGAGCCCAGGGTTTCCCGGTGTACGCTCTCGACCCCGTGGCGCAGGATCTCGTGGGCATGGGGTCGATCCAGCGCTCGCGCCAGGATCTTCAGGTGCGGGAAGTGCTTCTGCACCATCTCGATCACCGCCAGCGAGGTAGCCGGATCGTTGATGGAGAGCACCAGCAGCTTCGCCTTGTGCGCCCCGGCGGCATGGAGCAGGTCGATCCGGCTGGCATCGCCATAGAAGACCTGATAGCCGTACTTGCGCAGGGTCTCTATCTGGCTGGCATCCTGCTCGAGGATGGTGGTGCCGATGCCGTGACCATGCAGCAGACGCCCCACGATCTGACCGAAGCGGCCGAAGCCCGCGATGATCACCGGATGCTCCACCAGCTCAGGTTGCTCATGCTGCGGCGCATCGCTCTGGTTACGGTAATCGAACCAGGGCTGGATCACCCGATCATTGAGGATCAGCAGCAGTGGGGTGAGCGCCATCGAGAGCGCTACCACCAGCGTCAGCAGCGAGATGGTCTCACCGGGCAGCACCCTGTTTTGCGCGGCAAACGAAAAGAGCACGAAGGCAAACTCGCCCCCCTGTGCGAGCGCCAGCGCGAAGGTCCAGCGCTGGCTCGGCGAGATGCGGATAATGAAGCCGAGCGCCATCAGCACCAGCCATTTGAGCACCATCAGGCCAACCACCAGAGTGGGTATCAGGAAGGGGTGCTCGGCAAACAGCCCGAAGTCGATCCCCGCCCCCACCGACATAAAGAACAGGCCGAGCAGCAAGCCCTTGAACGGCTCAATGTCTGCCTCCAGCTCATGACGATATTCGCTGTCGGCCAGCACCACACCGGCGAGGAAGGAGCCAAGTGCAGGCGAAAGCCCCACCGACTCCATCAGCACAGCGATAGCGATCACCAGCAGCAGGGCGGCGGCGACGAAGATCTCCCGCATATGGGACTGGGCGATGGCACGAAACACCGGCCGCATCAGATAGTGGCCACCCAGCACGATGCCGGAGATGGCCGCGACCACCAGCAGACCATGCTGCCAACCCGCCAGCTCGGAGCCACCATTGCTAGCGACCGGCGCCATGGCCAACAGCGGCAGGATCGCCAGGATCGGAATGACCGCAATATCCTGAAACAGCAGCACCGCAAAGGCGGAGCGACCGCTCTCGCTCTGCATCAGCTTGCGCTCCTGCAGGCTCTGCAACACGATGGCGGTGGAGGAGAGCGCCAGAATGAGGCCGATGGCCAGCCCCTGTTGCAGCGGCAGACCAATCAGGTGCGCCACGCCGGTCAGTGCCGCCGTGGTGAGCAGCACCTGCAGGCCGCCGGTGCCGAGGATCGGCCCCTTCAACTGCCACAAGAGGGCCGGACGCAATTCAAGACCGACCAGAAACAGCATCAGCACCACGCCAAACTCGGCGAAGTGCATCACATCCTTCTGCTCCCCCACCAACCCCAGCAGAAAGGGGCCTATGATGATCCCCGCCAGCAGGTAGCCAAGCACCGAACCGAGCCCCCAGCGCTTGGCCAGCGGCACCGCGATGACGGCGGCAGAGAGATAGATAAAGGCATCAAACAGGATCCCGTGGCCCATCAGTCAGCCCTCCGTGTGAACATCAGATCCGGCTCATAAGCTCGGCCAACAAGCTGTCCGTGTTTCATCAGAGCACCTCCAGCAAGTCGCGCAGATAAGGGCGCCCGGCCAGTTGCTCTGGAGTCAGCTGATCGTCACGCAAGGCGCAAAGCAGCTGGCGGTAATCCTGTCCACAGCGGCGCAGGGCGGCGGGATCCTTGATCTTGTGAAAGGAGTGGAGCACGAAGGGGGGCAGCCAGTTCATGCCGCACAAGGTGGCAGCCTGCTGAAATGGCAGCAGAAAATCGAGCAGCGGTCGGCTGTTGTAACCCTCGCTGCAGTAGGACTCCGGCGCCCCGCCGGTGGTGATGGCGCTCAGCCACTGCTTGCCCTTGAGGGCGTGGGCTTCGGGGCCGTAGGCGTAGCCATACTCCAGCACCAGATCCATCCACTCCTTCATGATGGCCGGACAGGAGTACCAGTAAAACGGGTGCTGGAAGACGATGATATCGTGCTCACAGAGCAGCGCCTGCTCCCGCTTCACATCGATGAACATGTCGGGATAGTGCTGATAGAGGTCGTGAACCGTGACCCCCTCCAGCCCCTCAATCGCCTGCAACAGCTGCTTGTTGGCCCGCGAGCTCTGCAGAGCGGGATGGGAAAAAATTACCAGAATGCGTTTCATGACCACATCACCCGAACAAAGCCTTGCAGTGCAAGGCACGGTAAACAGAAAAGGGGAGTCTGGGGAGCTGCATCGTAAAGGTGCACAGGAAAGCGACCTTATCAGGAAGCGCCATAACCTGCCAACTCGGGGATCAGCTCCCGCAGCGCCGGATTGAGGGTCTGGTGGGCGGGATAGCAGAGCCCGATCCGGCGAAACATCCGCGGCCCGCTCACCGGCAGGGTACAGAGCCCCGCCTCATCCTCGACCAGCCCGTCCGGCAGAAAACTGATGCCGACCCCCGCCAGCACCAGCGCCATCACCAGCCCCTTGCTCTCGGCCTTGGCCACCAGATTGAGGGTAAGCCGGTCACAGGCCAGCAGGCCGATAGTCTGCTGATGGGCTTCGCAGGGCGGGCACTCAATAAAATCATAATGTTGCAGCTCGGCCAACTCGATCCTTTCGCGACTGGCCAGGGGATGATCGACCGGCACGCAGAGCACGTAATCCTCCTCCCACAGCGGCAGAAAGATCTCGTCCTCCCGGCGCAGGACATCCAGCGTCAAGCGGCAATCGGCGGGCGTAGCGTAGTCGGAGAGGGTGAGATCCAGCTGCGGCAGCACGCGCTGTACTTGCTGCAGCAGCCCGGCCACCCGGCGGCGACTCAAGTCCGGCATGATGGCGATATTGAGCCTCGCACGCGTCGCTTTCTGGCGAAACAGCTCCGGCAGACGGCGCGCCTCCTCCACCAGCTTGACTGCGTGAGGATAGAGATAGTGGGCCGGATCTTTCGCCACCACCCCTTTCTTGCCCCGGACAAACAGGCTGTCACCGAGCGCCTCTTCCAGCTGGCGCAGTCCCGCCGAGAGGGAGGGCTGGCTGACGTGGCAGCGCTCGGCCGCCGCCGTGATGTTCTTCTCTTCATAGATGGCGATGAAGAAACGCAGCAATCTCAAGTCCAGCATAAACCAACCATAGTTTTTTCAGATGATAACCAGCGGAAAACAATATTTATCACTTATAGATACAGTGACTATAGTGATTGGGTTCCGTGCTGGCCAGCCACCTGTTTGCTCAAACCGACTCTTGAATCAGAAGGAAAGACCCATGTCCAAATCTCTCGTCGTGATCACCGGCGCCTCCGCCGGGATCGGTGCCGCCATCGCCCGTGCCTTCTCTGCCGCCGGTCATCCGCTGCTGCTGCTGGCCCGCCGGGTCGAGCCGATGCAGGCGCTGAACCTGCCCGATACCCTCTGCATCGGGGTCGATGTGACCGACACCGCCGCCATGAAGGCCGCAGTCCAGCAGGCAGAAGCCAAATTTGGCCCGGTCGGCTGCATGGTCAACAACGCCGGCGTCATGCTGCTGGGTCAGGCAGATGTGCAGGATCCCGCCGAATGGCAGCAGATGCTCAACATCAACGTGATGGGGGTGCTGAACGGCGTCCACGCAGTGCTGGCAGGCATGAAGGAGCGCCGCAGCGGCACCATCATCAACATCAGCTCCATCGCCGGTCGCAAGACCTTCCCGAACCATGCTGCCTACTGCGCCACCAAGTTCGCCGTGCACGCCCTGACCGAGAACATCCGGGAAGAGGTGGCCGATGTCGGCGTGCGTATGGTGACCATTGCCCCGGGTGCGGTCGAGACCGAGCTGCTCAGCCACACCACTGACGAGAGCATCAAGGCCGGTTACCACGACTGGAAAGATCAGATGGGCGGCGTCATTGCACCGGAAGTGATCGCCGATGCCGTGCTCTACGCCTGGAACCAGCCTGCCAACGTCTGCGTGCGCGAGATCGTGCTGGCGGCGACCCGTCAGCAACCTTAATCCTGGCTGACTGACTCTATGGGGAGGGCTTGACCCTCCCCCGGGGCACAGGGTTACCATGTGCCCCTTGTTATTTTCGAGTCATTCCATGGTTCTCACCCGTCGCCAACTCGCTCACGCCCGTCGCTGGCTCCCCTTGTGGAGTCTGGTGCTGGTGTTGATGTCGTTTGGCAGTCGGGCCGCAACCGACCTCTGTACCCTGACCACCCACTGCAGCCAGAGCGAGCGAACCCTGGAAAAAGCAATGCCCTGCGGCAGCTTTACCACCGCCCTCTCGATGACGCTGGTAGGCAGCGACAGCCTGACGGTCGCCGTGCTGGAACCGGATACCCCCGACTTCGCCTCCCCCTCTCTCTTTATGCCGGACGCTCCGTGCGAGCGGCTCGAACGTCCCCCACGCACCCGGACCTGAAACGCATCCCGTATCGGGCATCTTTTCTTTCAATCTGAGGTGAGTGATGTACAAACCCCTGTTACTGGCCATGCTGGCCGGTACCGTCAGCTTTTCGGCTCTCGCGGCCGAGAAGATGACCGTCTACAAATCCAAATATTGTGGCTGTTGCCAAAGCTGGAACGAGCACATGGAGCAGAATGGCTTCGAACTGGAAGTCATCGAAACCGAACAGCTCGGCGCAGTGAAGCAGCAATACGGTATCGCGCCGGAACTGGCCTCTTGCCATACCGGTATCGTAAATGGCTATGTGATCGAGGGGCATGTACCGGCCGCCGATGTGCAGAAGCTGCTCAGGGAAAAACCGGCGATCCGGGGCCTGACCATTCCGGGCATGCCCCAGAGTGCGCCGGGCATGGATATTCCGGGCCATCCCTATGAGGTACTGAGTATCAGCAACGAGGGCGCGACCAACCGCTGGTCGAGCTACCCAGGCTGACGAAAACTGGCCATGAGAGGGCACTCCCATATCATGTGAGGCACACCTGAGCGGACTCTTGCCGCTCATGGCCAGAAAGAGGGCCGCTATCGCGAGATAGCGGCTTTTTTTGATTACATTTCCTGCAATAACAAGGGATTGCTTGCAACCACCGGCAACAAGGGGCAGATTTAACGCCAATTCATGGAGCCGATGCTCAGGTCTACCAACCCTTTCCAGCGCCAAGGATGCGACATGTTTACCTTTTCCCGAGGAGTTCTGCTGCTAGCCTTTCTGACAGTTCTCCCCCCCACTTATGCCAATGAAGAGCCCGCCATGCTGACAAGCGAACATCCAATCCAGCCGCCCGTGGCCGCCAAACATCCCCGCACTCTGAAAAAACACGGGGATACCCGCATCGACAACTACTACTGGCTGCGTGACGACGAGCGGCAGAAGCCCGAGGTGTTGGACTATCTCAAGGCCGAGAACGCCTATACCGAGGCCATGCTCAAGCCGACCCAACCCCTGCGCGAACAGCTTTACAAAGAGATGGTCGCCCGCATCCCCCAGCAGGATGAGTCGGTGCCCTATGTGAAGAACGGCTACCGCTACCAGACCCGCTATGAGCCGGGCAAGGAGTACGGGATCTATTCGCGCACCAAGCTCGGTGAAGAGCAGGCGAGCCTGCTGCTCGACAGCAACCTGCGGGCTGAAGGGCACGAGTTCTATGCCCTCGGCGCCCTTGAGGTGAGCCGCAACAACCGCTGGCTGGCGGTGGCGGAAGATTTCCTCTCCCGCCGTCAGTACCAGATCCAGTTCCTCGACCTGGAGAGTGGCCAGTGGGCCACCGACAAACTGGAAAATACCTCCGGCAATCTGGTGTGGGCCAACGACAACAAGACCGTCTTCTATGTGCGCAAGCATCCGCAGACCCTGCTGCCCTATCAGGTCTATCGCCATACGCTCGGGACGGATCCGGCCACGGACAAGCTGGTCTACGAGGAGAAGGATGACTCCTTCTACATCAGCCTCTACGCCACCACCTCGGAAGATTTCATCGTCATCGCCCTCTCCAGCACCACCACAGGCGAAGCACGGCTGATCGATGCCAACCAGCCGGAGCACGCCCCCCGCCTGTTCCTGCCCCGTCAGGTGGATCACGAATACAGCCTGGATCACTACCGCGGCCGCTTCTATGTCCGCTCCAACAAGGATGGCAAGAACTTCGGCCTCTACGAGACCAAAGAGAGCCCGGTCGATCGCTGGAAGGCGGTGATCGCCCCCAATCCGGACGTGCTGCTGGAGAGCTACGCCCTGTTCAAGGATTGGCTGGTACTGGAAGAGCGCAACAAGGGGCTGACCCGCTTGCGTCAGGTCAACTGGCAGAGCGGTGAGCAGAAGGAGATCGCCTTCGATGATCCCGCCTATGTCACCTGGCTCGCCTACAACCCGGAGCCGGATACCAGCGCCCTGCGCTATGGCTACTCCTCCATGACAACCCCCGCCTCCACCTATGAGCTGGACATGGCGAGCGGCAAGCGCACCCTGCTCAAGCAGCAGCCGGTGGCCGGCTTCAAGGCCGACCAGTACGCCAGCGAGCGGCTCTGGGTAACCGCCCGCGACGGCGTATCGGTGCCGGTGTCGCTGGTCTATCGCAAGGACAAGTTCAAGAAAGAGCAGGCCGATGCGCCCAAGAATCCGCTGCTGGTCTATGGCTACGGCTCCTACGGCGCCAGCATGGATCCCGACTTCAGCAGCTCGCGCCTGAGCCTGCTGGATCGCGGCTTCGTCTACGCCATCGCCCATATCCGGGGTGGCGAGGAGCTGGGCCGTCACTGGTACGAAGATGGCAAGTTGCTGAAAAAGCAGAACACCTTCAATGACTTCATCGATGTCACCAAGGCGCTGGTGGAGCAAGGCTACGGCGCCAGGGATCAGGTCTACGCCATGGGCGGCAGCGCCGGTGGTCTGCTGATGGGGGCCGTCATCAATCAGGCGCCCGAACTCTATCGCGGCGTGGTGGCGCAGGTGCCGTTCGTCGATGTGGTCACCACCATGCTGGACGAGTCCATTCCCCTCACCACCGGGGAGTATGACGAGTGGGGCAACCCGAACCAGAAGCGCTACTACGACTACATGAAGAGCTACAGCCCCTACGATCAGGTCAAGGCGCAAGCCTACCCCAACCTGCTGGTCACCACCGGGCTGCACGACTCGCAAGTGCAGTATTGGGAGCCCGCCAAGTGGGTCGCCAAGCTGCGCGAACTGAAGACAGATGATAACAAGTTGTTACTGAACACCGACATGGACGCCGGCCACGGCGGCAAGTCGGGCCGCTTCAAAGCCTACGAGGATATCGCGCTGGAATACGCCTTTATCCTGGATCTGGCCACCCCGGCCAACTGATCCATTATGACCTCGGCCCTTGTCATTCAAGGGCCGCATAAGAATCCTCTCGCAGTTTTTCCCTCTTCCATTTCCCTCCATATCAAATTAATCTTCGGCAAGAAAATGAATGATCGAGGTCATGTTTCTCAAGATTAAACTCCGTGATTTTGCCATTTCGTTTGATTTATGTTGGGTGAATGTGCTTAATCGGAGTGCTTGCAACTTTTTATTTGGCCCCTCAGGGGCCAATTTATCTTCGACCGACAGGAGGTCGGTAGCCTCACCACAGGATGAGGGTGACCGCCGGAAAAGGGGGCAATCAACTCCCCCGCTTTCGCGCAACGAGAAGAGCGGGCAAGCCCGGCGCAGAACGGGATTGCCATCAATTTATCCGGGGATCGGATAAACAAAATCAAAGAAAAGGGAGAAAAAATGAAAGGATTAACTTTGGCATGCGCCCTGTCGGCGGCTCTGGTCGGTGTTTCATTCGGTGGTCCGGTGCAAGCGCAGGAGCGCTTCGTGACCATAGGCACCGGCGGTCAGACCGGCGTCTACTATGTCGCTGGCCAGTCCATCTGCCGCTTCCTCAATCGCGGCGCCGCCGATCACCAGATCAAGTGCAACGCCCCGGCCAGTGGCGGCGGTGTTGCCAACGTCAACGGCATCCGCAGCGGTGAGTTCAACTTCGGCATCATGCAATCCGACCACCAGTTCAAGGCGATGAAGGGGCTGCCGCCGTTCCAGGCCGAAGGGGCCATGGACGACATGCGCGCCGTCTTCTCCCTGCAGAGCGAGGTGTTCACCATCCTGGCTCGCCGCGATGCCAAGATCGCCAGCTTCGACGACCTGAAAGGCAAGCGCGTCAATATCGGCAACCCGGGCTCCGGCCAGCGTGATACCATGGAAGAGATCATGGCGGTCAAAGGCTGGAAGAAGGGTGACTTCGGTCTGGTCTCCGAGCTGAAGCCGGCCGAACAGGCCTCCGCCCTCGGTGACAACAACATCGACGCCATGAGCTACTTCGTCGGTCACCCGAACGGCGCCATTCAGGAAGCCTCCACCACCACAGATGCAGTACTGGTACCTGTGACCGGTGCCGACATCGACAAGCTGCTGGCCGAGAAGAGCTACTACAGCAAGGCCGAGATCCCGGGCGGCATCTACAAGGGCAGCGACAAGCCGACCCCCTCCATCGGTGGCAAAGCGGTGCTCTCCACCAGCGCCAAAACCGATCCGGAAGTGGTCTATCAGCTGGTCAAGTCGGTGTTTGACAACTTGGATCGCTTCAAGCGCCTGCACCCTGCCTTTGCCGACCTGAAAGAGGCCGACATGATCAAGGTGGGTCTCTCTGCACCGCTGCATGAAGGGGCTGCCCGCTACTACAAAGAGCGCGGCTGGCTCTGATTAAAGGCCCCGGGGCCTTTGTCACTCTCTTCGACACCCGTCTGCCGCCTGATTGCGGGGGCGGGTGTCGCTCTTGTTGTACTCGTTGGCACAAGTTAACCCTATGCAAGATAAACAACTATCTACCGAGGAACTGATCGCCCAGGATGTGGGCGCTCGCCTGCCGCTGGGCCCGCTGGGCTGGATCATCACCACGCTGGCGCTGGCCTGGTCCCTGTTCCAGCTCTGGATCGCCTCGCCACTCCCCTTCATGGTGGGGTTTGGCGTACTCAATGACACCGAAACCCGCTCCATTCACCTCACTTTTGCCCTGTTGCTCGCTTTTCTGGTGTTCCCGGCGTTTCGCTCCTCGCCGCGGGATCGGGTCCCCCTCGGTGATATCGCCCTCGGTCTGATCGCCGCAGGCGCCGCGTCTTACCTGTTCGTGATGTATGAAGCGCTGGCGCTGCGTCCCGGCACCCTCACCACCGCCGATCTGGTGACCGCCTGCATCGGCATTCCGCTGCTGCTGGAAGCGGCGCGCCGCGCCCTGGGGCCAGCACTGGCGGTCATCGCCATCGTCTTTCTGATCTACAGCCTGGCGGGCCCCTGGATGCCGGGACTGCTGGCACATCGCGGGGTAGGTTTCACCGCGCTGGCCAACCACCAGTGGATCACCACCGAAGGGGTGTTCGGCATTGCCCTTGGCGTCTCCACCAGCTTCGTGTTCCTGTTCGTGCTGTTTGGCGCCCTGCTGGAGCGTGCCGGTGCCGGTCACTACTTTATCCAGCTCGCCTTCAGCCTGCTCGGTCACCTGCGCGGCGGCCCGGCCAAGGCAGCAGTGGTCGCCTCCGGCCTGACCGGTCTGATTTCCGGCTCGTCGATTGCCAACGTGGTGACCACCGGCACCTTCACCATCCCGATGATGAAGAAGGTGGGCTTCAGTTCAGAGAAAGCGGGGGCGGTGGAAGTGGCCTCCTCGGTCAACGGCCAGATCATGCCACCTGTGATGGGGGCTGCGGCTTTCCTGATGGTCGAATACGTGGGCATCCCCTATGTGGAGATCATCAAGCACGCCTTCCTGCCTGCCACCATCTCCTACATAGCGCTGCTCTACATCGTCCATCTGGAGGCGCTGAAACTGGGCATGCAGCCCATCGGCAACCATCAACCCAAACCCTGGCTGCGTCGCCTGACCGGTTTTGCCTTTGGCGCAGCCCTCATCAGCGGCCTGTCACTGGCGGTCTACTATGGCCTCGGCTGGCTCAAACCTGCTCTGGGTGACTACGCCCTGCCGGGGATCTCGGTACTGCTGGCTGCCGCCTATGTGGCCCTGCTGAAGATCGCTGCCAGCAATGAACCGCTGCCTGCTGAAGATCCCGACAAGCCGCTCACCGAGTTGCCCAACACCCGCGCCGTGCTGCTCTCCGGCCTGCACTTCCTGCTGCCGGTGGTGGTACTGGTGTGGTGCCTGATGGTGGAACGCCTCTCGCCGGGGCTGTCGGCCTTCTGGGGGACCGTGATGCTGGTGATCATCCTGCTGACCCAGCGCCCGCTGCTCAACTGGCTGCGCAAGGACGGCAAGCACGACTACGGCACCGTCGCTGACGGCGTGGTGGATCTGCGGGAAGGGCTGGTCGCCGGTGCCCGCAACATGATCGGTATCGGCATTGCCACCGCCACCGCGGGGATTATCGTGGGTGCGGTCTCCCAGACAGGGGTCGGTCTGGTGCTGGCGGATCTGGTGGAGTTCCTCTCCATGGGCAACCTGCTGCTGATGCTGCTGCTAACCGCTCTGCTGAGCCTGATCCTTGGCATGGGGCTGCCGACCACTGCCAACTACATAGTGGTCTCCAGCCTGCTGGCACCAGTGGTGGTGACGCTGGGGCAGCAAAACGGGCTGATCGTGCCGCTGATCGCGGTGCACCTGTTCGTCTTCTACTTCGGCATCATGGCGGATGTGACGCCGCCGGTGGGGCTGGCTTCCTTCGCGGCTGCCGCTGTCTCCAAGGGCGATCCCATCAAGACCGGGATCACGGCGTTTTACTACAGCCTGCGTACCGCGGCGCTGCCGTTCCTGTTTATCTTCAACACCGATCTGCTGCTGATCGACGTGGACTTCGCCCACGGGGTGCTGATCTTCATCGTGGCGACCATCGCCATGCTGATCTTCGCCGCCGCCACTCAGGGCTGGTTCCTGGTGAAGAGCCGCTGGTACGAAAGCGTGCTGCTGTTGCTGGTCGCCTTTACCCTGTTCCGCCCGGGTTTCTGGATGGACATGGTGCACGACCCCTATCGCGAGACCCCGCCTGCCCAGCTGGCCCAAACCATGGGTGAAGTGGAGGCGGAGAGCACCCTGCGGCTGCGGATCCTCGGTGAAGATGCCGTGGGCAAGCCACGCAAGTTCACCCTGCTGGTCGCCGTACCGGATGGGGCAAATGGCGAGGAGCGGCTGGCCAATCTGGGGCTGAGCCTCTATGAGCAGGATGGCAAGACGCTGATCGACAACGTCGCCTTTGGCAGCCCGGCCGCCACCATGGGGCTGGAGTTCGATCAGGAGATCCTCACCGTCAAGGCGCCCACCGATCGCTGGCGCAAGGAGTGGATGTGGATCCCGGGCTTCCTGCTGTTCGGGGTGATCGTCTGGCTGCAGCGTCGCCGCAGCGTCAAGGCCGGTTAATCCGCCAGGCAAATAAGACAGAGGGCCGCGATTGCGGCCCTCTTTTTATGGATATCGATCTCGCTGCAGCGGCGATCAGTGACCCGCCAGCTTCATATTCTCTACCAGCACCGAGCCGGTCTTGAGACTGGAGCGCTCATCCTCGTCACTACCCACCGCCACGATATGACTGAACATCTCGGCCAGATTGCCGGCGATGGTGATCTCCTCGACCGGATAGGCTATTTCGCCATTCTCGACCCAGAAACCGGCAGCGCCGCGGGAGTAGTCGCCATTGACGATATTGACCCCCTGCCCCATCAGCTCGGTCACCAGCAGACCGGTACCCATCTCTTTCAGCATGCCCTGAAAATCCTGGCCGGTATTGGAGACCTGCCAGTTGTGGATGCCACCGGCATGACCCGTGGTGGTCAGCCCCAGCTTGCGCGCAGAGTAGGAGGTAAGCAGCCAGCTCATCAGCTCGCCGTTACGGATGATATCCATGTCGCGGGTACGCACCCCTTCGCCATCGAACGGGGTACTGGCGAGCCCGCCCAGCAGGTGGGGGAACTCCTGAATGGTGAGCCACTCTGGCAGGATCTGCTTGCCCAATTTGTCGAGCAGGAAGCTCGACTTGCGATAGAGGTTGCCACCGCTGATGGCCATCACCAGATGGCCCCACAGGCCGGAGGCAGTATCGGGGTGGAACAGCACAGGGGCATGGCGGGTAGAAATCTTGCGGGCGCCGAGACGGGAGACGGTACGCTCCACCGCCTCGTCGGCGATGCGCTGCGCGCTCCAGAGCCCGTCGAGGGAACGGCTGGAGGAGTAGCCGTAATCCCGCTGCATGTCGCCATCCTGCTCGCCGATCAGCACGCAGCTAAGGGAGTTACGCGACGCCGCGTAGCCTTTGACGAAGCCGTGGCTGTTACCATAGACCTTGATGCCAAGATGGCTGGAGAAACCGGCACCGTCGGAGTGCTTGATACGGATATCGCGACCCAGAGCGAGTCGTTCGCACTCGATGGCCAGATCGATGCCGCGCTGGGGATCCAGCTCGATTTGGTGACACAGTTGCAGGTCGGGGGCATCCCAGGCCAGCAGCTCGGCGTCCGCCAGACCGGCGCAATCATCCGCCGAGGTGTGGCGGGCAATCTCGATGGCCGCTTCAACGGCGGCACGAATGGCGGGTTTGCTCAGATCGGTGGTCGAGGAAGATCCCTTGCAACCATCGCGATAGACGGCGATGCCGAGGGCGCCATCCTTATTGAATTCAATGCTTTCTAGTTCACAACCCCGGGTGTTCACCGACAACCCGGTCTGCTTGCTGATGGAGACTTCGGCCAGCGAGGCGCCCAGTCCTTTGGCTATCTCCAGGGCTTCGGCAACCACGGCCTCGAGATGGGCTTGATCCTGGCGGATTTGGTCTTGCTGATCCACTACCATTTACGTAAAACCTTATAAATCAATTGGTTAAGTGACTGCTCATAGTGTTTTTCATACCATGAGGCAGACCAAATGGCATCCCCCATTCTACAACACAGCGATCAGCTTGTCGCCACCATAGCCAAGCAGCCGGTGTCCACCTTCGGGACCCACTACACCAAGGAAGTCGCCCTCTTCATCGCACGACACCTAAACAAGGCCCAAGGCTGGGCTGCGAGTCTCTACCTGCGGACCATCGCTAAGGGTATCGGTTGCACCACCCGCACAGTCCGCAACTCCCTCCGCCGTCTGGAGTCCATCGGCTTCTTCAAGACAGAGTTCCGGAGGCACGACCAGATAGCCAACTGGAATCTGGCCTCTGTGTACCGCATCGGGTCGGCACTCCTAGCCCTTTTCCGTACCCCCAGCACCAAGCGTCCGGCTAAGTCTTTGACTTCTTCTAAACAGAAACAAAGTAACAAGGATCACGCTCCCGTTTCTTCGTCTGTGGGTAAGTTCACCATGTTCGACCGCAAGCGAGTCACCAAGACACCGGAAGAGTGGGAAGCCAGCCAGAAGGCCAGCCAAGAGCACAACAGGAGCTCCTTAGAGAAGCTGAAGGCTCTGTTCGGGAGGGGGCAACCATGAAGATCACGTTCGACGTTGAGCGCATACAGGAAGCCCTAGCGAACCCCAAGCAATCCGGACTGGATTACATTGATTTGGCAGTGCTGTCCACTTGCCTAGAGCTGGCTGGGAGTTCCAATCACTGCGTCCTCATTGACGACACACGGGCACCGAAGAAGAAGCGGAAGCCAAGGCCGAATCGTATCAAGCGGAGTAAGCGGAAATGATGACCGAGCGTAAAATGCTGGTGTGCGTGGAGGCTGGGCTAGGGGTAGCTGAAGGCCAGGAATTTCCTGTGCTGGGAGAGAATGGGTGCGTGTGGGAGATACTGCTGGGCGGTGAGTACCGGAAGGTGAACAAGCGGTCTGGCCGTGTTCAGGGCTGGAGGACAGGCCCGAGGTTTGGCTATGTCTACTGATCCATGCACATCGAAAAGCGCTCCTACGTGAAATCTTAAGGTCTATCTCTACCACAAGGGCCAAGATTTCAAGCAGGAGCGCGGCTAGTTATTCCTTACATAGCTCAGGGGTTGCGGCAAAAACATGTGCCCCACCTCTATAGCCTGATTGGTACTCTTTTGCACACTCAACATACCCTGCGGCATCAAGACGCTTGCTCAGGTAGTAGCGGGGAGCAAAACCAAGCAGGAATAATGTAATGACGCTCACAGGAACCAACATACCCCAGCTACTTTGTACGGGAGATTCCACACCAGCTAACAATTGCCGAATCAAGTGAACCGAGTGCCACAAACAGAATGGCACCAAAACTAAGATCCCCGAGTATGCGAAGTAAGACCTCAATGCGATCTTCTCTTCTAGTGGCATGAACGGGGCCAGTAGAATTTTCCACATACCGAAGATGCTGAAGCAGTAGAGCACTACACCCCAGATCGACAATACCAGCAGAGCCCTTAAACGCCCTTTATGGCTCATGCTTGATGTTCTCCTTCACCCATTCGTTGAATTTCTCCGTGAACCGCATTTCTTGGTCGATAACGTTTAATACTTCACCAAGACCAAAAGATACCGCGACAAATGTCACACCTGTTGCAACTGCGGGAACTGCTGATGCTATTCGAGGAGCCGCGACCAACATGATCCCAGTAACAATCAGGGCTTTGATTATGTCGGATGATGTGTTGCCAATGAAGTCCCTGAAATCCGCATCATCCCTGACTATCGTATCCACTGCGTTACTGGCAATAGCGAATGTCACGTCTACCACGACACCCATTTTGATGACAGAACGTGTGCCATGTGTGCCAAGACCAAGCCGGATCACATTGGGATTGCTAGCTTTCCAAATGTTGCCTGCTACAAGTGTTTTTAAGTGCTTCTTGTAGCCCTTGATAATGACGTAATCCACCCCTTTGATGTTCTTGGTGTAAGCCTGAACCCCTAGACCTCCAAGTCCCTTGGCAAGAGCAACGCCTTCAAAGGTGGACTTAACCATGTCGTAACCGGTCTTGCCGTAGCTCAGAGTGTCTTTTCCGTTCTTCTCGACCCACAAATTCGTGTAGAACTCATTGGCCTCATGCAAGCTCATGATCGCTACATCAATCACGTTTTGGGTGTAAACAACCTCAAGCTCTTTGCCTTGGGCGAAATCATACGGGGGCCAATAGGCGTTAGCAGCATCAATTGTCGGGGCTGAACTGGGAGAGGCTGGAGTTGAAGTCGCGGATGAAACGGGAGACGCGCTAGCAGCTCTTGCTGAAGCTCCGCCCCCTTGAGCACCACCGAAGGTACTACCTTGCATGGCTATCACTCTGTTGCTGCCAGGTGGACACCCACAAGCTACAACATCGTTATGCAAGGCAGCAGGGCCAGCGGGGAGATCTATTGTGCGTGGGCCATCAGGAACTATAGGGCCTTGGCCTTGTTTGCATTGGGGGCAACTAGCCATCTGGCCTATTGAGGTGAAGATTTTACCCTCGACCAAGATCCCATCATTGCCTTCCAAGACAACCCCGCCCGTTGTCGTGGGAGCGCCCTTCTGAATTACATTTTGCATGTTCAACTTCCTGCCTTAACTACTGGGGAGCAGAACACACTACAGGGAGGGGCTTAAATGAAGCCACACGGACAAATCCGAACGTGACAGTAGAAGACGTAGCAATAGAACCTTTGAGGCTCTGGTCACATTTTGCATGTGGGGCAGGATCCTTCGGTAAATTCTGGAAAAAATCTGAACGCCCTCTTCAGTGATTTAACGCCCGCGATTTCCCCCCGTCCCCCCCCCCCCCACAAGAACCAGCCATTAGACAGCCTTCCCGTCCTCTTTCTCTCTCTCCGTCCGAGCGCCTGCCTGCCCCTCTCCTTGTCCCTGCCCCAAACCATCCTATTGCTAACACACAGGCGAGCATCTGCGTCTTCCTATTGCCTCCTGCTGTGTCTCTCTTCCCGCCTCTTCGTCCCATTGAGGTATACCCTAATGAACTTCTTTCACACGGGGGTATTGACTGTCTCATTTATGTTTCATAATCTAAGTCTCATAGGATTTAGACATTAATGTGACAGCGTGACACCGACAAGACTCACGTTGAAGCAATAGGAAGAAGATGAAGGAGATTTCCGCATGAATGACTTGGTTATCAGGCTTCGCCGATTCAAGGACAGGAAGTCACTGGATAGAGTCGCCCCAAGGATGCTTGATAAGGCTGCTGCTACGGGCTTCCAAGAGGAACTGAAGGTCATCGCAGCGATTGACCACCGGCAAGCAGAGATAGCTGCTGGAAAGCATTACGACGCGGGGAAAGTCCCTATGACAGCTTGGGCATTGGTGGATTGAGTAGGAGAGAGTGATGGGACAGGTTATCGGTTATGCGCGTGTGTCATCTGTCGGTCAATCGCTGGATGTTCAACTGGATAAGCTGACAAAGGCCGGTTGTGAGCGTGTGTACCAAGAGAAGGTATCAGGGACCAGCACAGATGGCCGTGAGCAACTAGCCGAACTCCTGCGGTATGTCCGAGAGGGGGACGATGTGGTGATCACCAAGCTGGACCGTCTGGGCCGTTCTCTCGCTGACCTGCTGGACATTACGGAACAACTGGAAGCCAAGGGCGTGACCCTGCGTGTACTGGACCAGAACCTAGAGACGACGACAGCCCAAGGGAAGCTGATGTTCACCATGCTGGGTGCCTTTGCTGAGTTTGAGACGGCTCTACGCAAGGAGCGCCAGATGGAAGGGATCGCCAAAGCTAAGGCTGCGGGGAAGTACACAGGCAGGCCCAAGAGTATCGACGAGGATGCAATCAAGGCGACCCTGCTGGAAGGCGGCAAGTCCCTACGGGAAATCGCTACGCTTCATGGAGTCAGCCGAGCAACTGTCCATCGCCTATCAACAAGGATGCGAGAGGATGGGGAGCTGAGTTGATCGAGTGTGTCTATCGGTTGAGCCTGGGACCATCGAAAGGATCAATCACTGGGGCTGTCCCAACGTACATTAGGGAAAGCTAATTTACCCTGACCAATAGAAAGAACTGATCGAGTGACCCACTTTGATCGAATCTTTCAATCGACCCCCGAGGCTGTTCACCGCGACACCTTGGGGGTTTTTCGTTTGGAGACGCTGGGGCCGACTCTGGGCTTGTTCGTCTGAGTGCCCCTGTTTGTTGTCCCGAGGACTACCCGACGACTCCCCGAGGTCCATCCCGAGGCCAGCATTCCCGACGACCATCCCGACGATAACCAACGGAACACATACCGATTACATCCGGCATACAACCAGCAGTTAAAATCTCTAATAAACACAAATGCGGCGGATGATTATCTCGAAAAGATACCATCTTTTAGCAGACAATAAACCCTGACCATTGAATGAAATGAAAGACCGGTCCCCTCTCTCTCCTTCCCTCCGCCCGTCCCTAAGACTATCTATAAGACATCTATTAGATACCCTAGATACTATCTCTCTATACACTACTTACTATAGGTATCTTTAAGACTACCCGAGGACACACTAGGACTATCCAAGGTCTACCAATCGACTCCTTCAGGATGGCCCACGGGCTGTCCTGTTGTCGCTTCCTCCAGACTTCCCACTGACCATCCCCAGGACAACCGAGTGACAACACAAGGACAGATAGCTAGTAAGGATGATCAAGCGAGAGTATCCGTAGGTTGAACATAGCAAGTTCCTTATGAGGCTCAAAGGGATGACCTTATGCAAAATGTCCCAAGGGCAAATTGCACAACCCAGCGACTGACCTTGGGGCTGGAGAAAAATGGCCTATGGGCAAAAATCTCCACCCAGCGTCTGACCCGAGGATCACCTGCTGCAAACTGCGGATTCCGCTAAATGCAGCACCCTGCGACTGACCTTGGGACTACTCCAAAAATGCCCCGAAGGCAAAAATGGAGTACCCAGCGATGGACCTTGGGACTGCCCGAAAATGCCCCGAGGGCAAATCCGGCCACCTCCCAGCGACTGACCCGAGGACCGGTCGAAAATCCTGAATCAGGGAATCCGACCACCAAGCGTCTGACCTTGGGACTGTCCGAAAATGGTCCCAGCCCAAATCCGGACACCTCCCAGCGTCTCCCTCCGCTCTGCCCTTTATCGCCTATCAACATTGTCCATCCAAGCAAGGGAAGGAGAGGGAGTTATCTAGAGGTAATCTGTAGGTACTTATCCTGTGGCCCCTATGCACAGGGAAATCCGGAAGGGGGTCTGGAGGGGTACAAAAATGGCTGAAGCCCAAAACTGTACCCCGAGGTCTGTCTGGAGGGGTAGCCAAACGCCACAACGGCTTTTGGACACCCCGAGGTCCGTCCGGAGGGGTACAAAAATCCTGAATCAGGAAAATGTTACCCCCGAGGTCTGTCCGGAGGTGGTGCGAAATGCTGTGACGACATTTAGCACTTCCCCCAAAGGTATGCCCAGCCGTGTCCAAACGGTGGATTTCCCTTTGGACACCCCCGAGGTCCGTCTGGAGGTGGTGCCAAAAGAGAGTTTGTCTTTTAGCACCGCCCCGAGGTCTGCCTTGCGATACGCCGAAAATGCCCCTTGAGGCAAATCCGGCGTATTCCCGAGGCCCATCCTTCAGGTTCCGGAAAATCCTGAATCAGGGAAAACCGGAAGAGGTCCTGAGGACGACCGCGAAATGTCCCAACGGCATTTGGCGGTGCCCGAGGACGACCTGAAGCCGCCTTGGGATAAATGCCCTTGAGGCAAAAATCCCAACCCCCCGAGGACGGCCTGAAGACGCACTGGTTGAAAATCGGGATTCCCGAAAATCACCCACACCCTAGGTCAGTCCCTATGTTGTCCCGAGGATAGCCCAGCGTCTGCCTGCGCGAAAAACCTGAATCAGGGAATCTGCGCCCCCCCCCCCCCTGCGTCCACTTACCGAAAATGCCCCGAGGGCAAATCCGGTAGTCCCCCTGCGTCTGCCTTACCGAAAATCCGGAATCCGGAAAATCGGTAGTCCCATGTGACCCTTACCGAAAATGGGGAATCCCCAAATCCGGTAGCCCCATGTGACCCTGAGCGAAAATGGCCCGAGGGCAAAACCGCTCACCCCTGCGTCTGCCTGCGGAAAAATGCCCTTGGGACAAATTTCCTCACCCCAGCGTGTGTCTGCGCAAAAATGGTCCAAGGACAAATCTGCGCACACCAAGAGTTGATGACACTGCCTTATGGGTGTCATCAAGTATTGCGTCGCACATGCCGCTTTGGTTTAATTTAAATCAATAGATGTCACAACCATAAGGAGAAGTCATCAAATGACCAAAAAGCAACCACGCCTTCTACCCGCTGGTACTGTGCTCACTACCGAGGGGAAAGACAAGATCCTGACTGGAAAGCTCCAGCGCGACATCGTGTGGTTCCTATCCGATAACTGGCAGCCCTCGATGAAAGACTTGCTCGATTTCATGCGCCGAGTACACGGGACGCCACGCCAGAACGTATACCGTACAGTGAAAGCCCTTGAGAAAAAAGGAGTGCTGCTGACAGTACAAGGAGCGAAAGGATCGACGGAGATCTACCATGCCATTGAAGTCAGCAACGAGGGAAGTTTTGTAGTGCATGGAGATGTAGAGGAACACTTCAGGCCCGAGAGCAAGGCCCCAGGTGGTGCCGTCGTAAGTAACCTTGATTTCGTGGCGGCAATCCGGAAAGCCTTCGACGAAAAGAACCCTTCAGGGGTATTCAAGACGCTGAAAAAGGCACGCAGCGATTCTGGCCGCTGGTTCATCGTGTCGTTTAACAAGCCGTCGCTCTACACACTCGCAGCAAATGCCTTTCACCGTCGCGTCGATCTTTTAGGGCTGTTGGACGCCTTTGGAATCAGCGGCATCTATGACTTGGTGGAGCAAGCAGCCCGTGGAGCATGGCAGCCATTCTTCGACACCCTGAAGAAGAACAAGGTGATCAGCTACCACGACTTACCAGAAGGCCGTGTGATGGTCTGGGACGCCCGTCGCTGGGCAGTCTATAGCGCCCGTGTGATGCAGCAGCGGGAAGCGATCATTCATTCCTGGGAGACCGAGTGATTAACAGGGGGTCCTGAAAAGAGAGTCTGTCTTTTGGGGACCCCCGCGTCAGACCCGAGGACGTCCTTGCGCACTGTGTAAAATTGCGGATTCCGCCAAATTACTCACCCGACGCCAGACCCGAGGACATCCTTGCGCACTGTGTAAAAATCCTGAATCAGGGGAACTACACACCCAGCGTCCACCTGCCCGAAAATCCTGAATCAGGAAAATCGGGCACCCTTTCGATCCCCCTGCCCGAAAATGCGGATTCCGTAAAATCGGGCACCCTCTCGATCCCCCTGCCAAAAATGCGGAATCCGCAAAATTTGCACCCTCTCGATCCCCCTCTCGCCTCCCTCCGGATTTCCCTGACCTAAGAACGTATGAGGACGCTCCAAAGCGCGTAACTCAAGGACCAGCCCGTGGGGAAACCTGCGGGCTCCCTTTCTCTACGTCCTGACTCCCTTTCCCTCTTTCTCTTTGGCCGAAGGGCCATCCACCTATCAACAAGGAAAAACAACTATGTCTGCTTACGGCACTTTCCCGACTTTTCAAAACGTAACCCATGTAGGTCAGAACAACGGTCAAGGCGATACCCGAGCCCTATTCATGAAGCTGTTCGCTGGTGAAGTCCTGACGATGTTCCGCAATCAATGCGTCTCCTTGGGCACCACCCGAGTGATGACCTTGAAGGGCGGCAAAGCATTCGATTTCCCTGTACTTGGCATGAGCCACAATGCGAAGTACCACAAGCCCGGCGAACTGATCCAAGCTGGTGGCATCAAGAACGTCCTGCGCACTGTCACCGTCGATGACGTCGCTGTGGCTGCTGTGTTCGTGGCAGAACAAGACGAAGACCTGAGCACCTTCGAGGTCCGCTCTCACTATGCCCGTGAGCTGGCCTATGAGCTGTCGAACATGATCGACAAGAACGTCTTCCGGACCATCGCCAAGGCTGCCTTCATTACCAACAAAGAGCTGGCTATCGCTCAATTCGGTGAGAACGGCGTACTGGATGACGAGACCTTCACCGAGAACATTACCCTGCGAGCAACCGATGCGGCAGGCCGTCCGATGACCCGTGGTCAACAAATCGTGGACGCCATCTACCGTGCCCGCACCGAGTTCCGTAAGGCAAGCGTCCCAGGTATCCCTGTGTGTGTCCTGAAGCCGGACGACTTCGAGGCCCTGACCAATGCGGCAGGTGACCTTGGCAACATGGCATGGCTGGATAAGCGTTTCTTGGGTCAGACCGGTGAGGACAAGTCCAACGGTAACGCTGACACCGGCCTTCGCATTGCCGGTATGAAGATCTTCGAGTCCAACAACTTGCCGGACCAAGACGAAAGCAACGGACTGATCGGCTCACCGGAACCCCTGAGCGTGGAAGACGGTGGCTCTGGCCGTACCGCTGCGTACCGTGGGAACTTCTCCAAGCTGCTTGGCTTGGTCTACACGAAGGACTGCGCGGCTACCGTGAAGGTGCGAGACATTGTGACCCAGTGGGTCCCTGAGCCTCTGCGTGTCGGTAACACCGCGCTGGCTAAGATGTGCGTCGGTCACAACATCCTGCGTCCGGCCTGTGCGGTCGCTCTGCTGGAAGCGTAACAGGGATTTCCCTGACCAAAGGATGAAGAGAGGTTTCTGTCAGGGTCCTCTCTTCCTCTGCTGCCTTTCTCGAAACCGATGGTCATGGTTGCGATTCCTTGGACCCCCTTGCGTAGTTCCTGTGGTTAACACGGGGGCTGCCCTTGGGGGTTCTTCTTTGAATAACTTTGCTCTGACCTATTACTTCCCAACTACAAGGAGATTTTATGTCTACCCAAACTCAACACCCGAGCTTGCAACGAAAGAAACCCCAAGCCCGTACCACTGCAATCCTGTGGGAAGACGTTATCCCCAAGGCTGACGCTCTGACCCTCCACTTCTCCAAACAGGCAGGCTTTGCCCTGACCCGCACCCAGATGCTCAACGCACTGGTTAACCGCGAGTTCGACAAGCTGCGATCTCAAGGTGAACTGGCTGGGGAGGTGCAGTGATGGACTACCAGACCGCCGACTACGGCTTCAGTGTGGAGACCTGCGACCTGCCCTCCTACTCCAGCGGCGTGAACGACCAAGGGGAAGCCCTCTATGAACTGGATGGGATCGAAATGACCAAGGCACAGGCCGAGGACTTTAAGGACTACTTCTTCGACGACGAGGACGATCACTCGCTTTCCCAGGACAACGACACCGAGTCCCTACCGGACGCCATTCTTTCAGGCTTGAACGCTTTGAATGACGCGCTGGGAGGCGGTGGAGTCGCTGAGTTCTACGCTGACGAGCTACTGGGTCTAGGCGAAAGCCGAATGGACTCCATGGTCTCTTCTTCCGGCATGAGTCGGGAGGAAATCCAATCCCATGCAACAGCGGTAATGATCGACATGGCCGCACAGGTAGGAATGCCCAGCGACTACCTGATGACCGAACTTCAGAACGACATCAACCGCGTCCGTTCGCTTAACTCCCAGTCTGGCTTGAAGCTCCTGCGAGAGGCTATCGCTGACGGTATCGCTGGGGAATACGACTCCGCGATGACCAAATGGGATCGCCTGCGTCGCGCCCTGCAATCCGTCAAATAACCCACTTTCTCTAACCCCTAGTTACCCCATACCACAACCATCCGGAAAGCCTCTGCGGCCTTCTGGAGGGGCCACTGTGCCCGTCTCAACACACACACAAGGAAACCGACATGAACAAAATCACCATTGCTGACCTGTCCGAAGAACTGCTGGACGTAATCAACGGCCAACACGCTGTTATCAACAAACTGGCTGAACTGGCTGGCCTGTCTTCTGGTCAAGTCCGAGTGCTCCAGATGGAAGCCTCCCAGCGTCACCAACGGGCCAAGGCTGTTGAAGCGAAGGTCAAGGCCAACCGTGAAGCCTACGAAGAAGACTCCCACCAGATGGCCGCTTGGGTCTACGCCACCCGCTTCGATTTCAACAATGCGAAGGAGTGGGGCAAAGCAGCAGCGACCGAATGGCTGGTTATCTGCGAGCGCAACGGCTCCGAGCATGGCCGCGATCACTCCTTTAAGTACCACGAGCCGACCCAAGACGAACTGCTGGAAGCCCTGAAGGATCTGGAGGGCTGGAGCCGTGCGACTGAAGAACACAACAAGGGCCGCCGCGAACATGCCGAGCGGACCCTTCCGAAGGTCAAGGCCAAGCTGGCCGCCCTGCTAACCGCCTAATTGCAGCCCACGGGGAGGCCCAGCGTCTCCCCTGCTCTACCGAAGGAACCTATCAACATGACCGCTAATGAAACCTTTCTTGTCCATCCCAGCGACTTCGTGAAGCGCCTTCAAGCCTTCGCCACTCTGAGCCTTGGCCGCCGTCCGTCTACTGGTCAGGTGCAGAACGCAATCAACCGGTACGTCATGCAATCCCACGGGACAGACCAAGAGTCGATGCTTGCGCTTGTCCGTGAGCTATTCCCAACAGCCGAACAGGAGGCCGCCTGATGATCACCATTGAGGACTGGAGCCACATACGCAAAGCCAAAGTCCGTCATGCCCTCTTCTGCGTGGCCTATCGGAGGCTCCAAGGGTACAGCTTCGCGGCAGCCTGCCGGATTACAGCAAAGCGTCTGAACTGCAATGAAGGCCGTCTGCGTCTTCTCGCAAGGCATTACATCAAGCTCACCGGAGACAACACCAAATGACCCAACAGTACACCTACACACTCGCCACTGATGGCGCTTGCAACACCAACCACACCAAAGCGTCAGTCCGTGTGGCTGGCTGGGGCTTCCTTGCCGTCCGTAGCGATGGCCGCAAAGTTGAACGCTGCGGCTACTGCGTGGGCGCTGGGGAGTCCAACCAGACCGGAGAACTGGAAGCAGTCATTCAAGGGCTGTCACTCCTTAAACCTAGCTCTGTCGTCGAGGTCCTGACTGACTCCGCCTATGTGATCAATGGGGCGACCCAGTGGTTAGCCGGATGGAAGGCGAAAGGATGGAAGAAGGCCGACAACAAGCCAGTCCAGAACAAGGACCGCTGGGAACAGTTGGATGACCTACTGAGCACCCGCCAAGTGACCTTCAAGAAAGTGAAGGGGCACAGTGGCCACCCGATGAACGAACGAGCGGATCAACTGGCAGTAGCCGGAATGAATCGCTACGGGCAGTGAAAAACCAAGTGAACAAGTCAACTACTGGCGAGCCTACGTGAAATCCTGAAGAGACACTGCGAGGGTTACCAAAATCTCACGAATCTAAATCAGCAATGGTGAAAGATTGCCTAGGACTCTGTCTATCACGCATTGTCCAGATGTTGTAAAGTGTCTGCCTAATTTCATGCAGTATCTAACGCGGCGGAAGTCGCCATCCAATGATGTCCCACGTTGCGCATCTCCCAAGAATCACACGAGCCCAAAATCGGGGTGTGAATCACATCGGGCCGACTTCCCCCACTCACCCACACTGACTAGAACGTATGTGTGGTGTAGACCAAACCATGATTATGAAGCATTGCAGTGTGGTACATGAGTGCCACGATTGAGAGAAAGCAAACACATGCCAAATGAAAAAACTGTCCCGCTGTCTAACGTAGAACGAGTCGAACGCCAGCTACTCGATCTGAGCGGCCCGACGCTTTTTGAAGGTGATGCCCTTACGGTACTACGTCGTCTACCTTCCTGCTCTGTACGCTGTGTAGTCACATCCCCCCCCTATTGGGGACTGCGTGACTACGGCATAGAAGAACAGATTGGGCTTGAAGGCTCCATGCCCCAGTTCTTACATCGGCTAGTTGCGATTTTCGCTGAGGTGAAACGTGTCTTGACTGATGACGGAACCCTATGGCTCAACATCGGTGATAACTACACAAGTGGTAATCGCGGGTATCGCGCGCCAGACAAAAAGAACCCTGCGCGCGCAATGGATACCAGACCCGGAACACCTGAAGGATTGAAACCGAAAGACTTAATCGGTATTCCATGGCGCCTCGCTTTTGCTTTGCAAGAGGATGGGTGGTATCTACGCAGTGACATCGTGTGGCATAAACCAAACGCCATGCCTGAAAGTGTGAAGGATCGACCAACCCGCTCTCATGAGTTCCTCTTTATGCTTACCAAATCGGATAAGTATTACTACGACTGGCAAGCAGTACGCGAACCGGCAGACAATGGTGGTCTAAGAAACCGCCGTACAGTTTGGCATGTCAACACTAAGCCCTTCGCTGGTGCGCACTTTGCAACATTTCCTCCTGACCTTATCCGTCCTTGCATTCAGGCATCCACTCAGCCAGGTGATTATGTCCTTGATCCGTTCTTTGGTTCAGGAACCGTTGGACTGGTATGCCAAGAAGAGAACCGCCAGTACGTAGGTATCGAACTGAACCCAGAATACGTAGCGTTAGCGGCTGATCGTCTCCATGGTAAGGAAAGCAACATCATAAGGATTTCTGCCGCATGAAAACTGACAACACAATCAAGTTTCCACCTCCTAACCTACAAATAGACTTTGCGTTTGCACTCAAGCGATTTCGTGGGGTCTACCTACAAAACGCATTGTTGGAAACAGTGCGGGAAATGGACATTGTCGCCTTGGACCAACAACTTGCTCACTATGTTCCACGGGAAGACTTGGCAACACTCGCCACCTACGGTTTAAGAGCAGAACTGCTGTTTCCAGTACCGGCCATTCTTGAGAGAAATCCCTATCTACTGGGTTATTACCGCCTTCTAATGGGATACAGCCAGAAAGAATTTTACGGTAGTGACAAAGGATTTGGTGCTGGTCGTTTTAAAAGTATGGAAGAGAAGGGGAAGGCCAATAAGACAGCAATAAACGATCTGCCTGCGCTATGCTCTGCGTTTTGTGAGGTTGCTTCGCTCTTGTTAACTGCTATAGGCCCATTACGTGTCAGCCGAGAACTACTGGATGATCTGACCCTTCTTACTGTTGGTCCCCAACTTCGTGGTGGTGCCAATAACAAAAGAGGTTCTGATGGAACAGTTAAAGTCTTTGAAATTATAAGAGAAATAGTTGCTCATGCAGCCGAGGTGAAAGAAAACGTAATCAAGGTAAACAGTGCTACTGGCCGACCGTTCTTGATTGCGTTTGCATCAGATCCCGACATCATCATAAAAGAGCAGATGGATAGTGAGCATTACAGGAATGTTGTGGCGATTGAGATAAAGAGCGGCACTGATGTTTCAAACATACATAATCGGATTGGCGAGGCAGAGAAAAGTCACCAGAAAGCGAGGTTGAATGCTTTCACTGAATGTTGGACGGTGGTGAACGTAGCTCGACTCGATCTAGATAAAGCCCATAGCGAATCACCATCTACTGACCGTTTCTATTCACTTGCTGCACTTTCGCTGCGATCAGGCCCAGAGTATGACGATTTCCGGCGCCGCGTATTATCTCTTACAGCCATTCCTGCTGCACCAACAACCAACAAATAGAGCCGAGAGTGCGTAGTAAAACGACTGTTTTTCTCAACACCTAAAATCAAGTTGTGATCTCAAATCCCCCACCTAGCCGATAGAAATCCATTAGCTGACCTAGGGGGGGATTTACTTACTTATTAAACAACTTGAGGAACTGGGACATGTAGTCGGACGCAAGCATGGTCTCTACTGCTTCTAGCTGCTGCTGGAGTTCAAAGCCTGTGGCATAAAGCCCATAGGACAGCGTGAGGCCCTTCCGGCTATGCCCCAAGATTCCCGCTGCGATCCTCTCAAAGACCTGTGCCCGCTGGTATCCTGTAGCTGCCATCTTGCGGAAGCTGTGGAATACCGCGCTGCACTTATCACCCAGCACTGCGTCTTTGTGCTTCTGGAACATGACAGACCAATACTGTGCGCTTGATGGCCTTGTGCGCGTCTCTGTGCGCGTCCAAAGCTCCGACTCTACGACCGCCTTCAACTCTTCCCACAAAGCGACGGGGAGCGGGACATTACGTGCTGCATTCGCTGTCTTACCATCTTTGATTGTGAAGTAATGCACCCCGTCCGTTTCGTGGAAGTCTGGCGCTGTGATCGTGACGAGTTCCCCGAGACGACACCCAGTCACCAAGGCAAACTTCATCAAGGAGTACAGGGCTGGCCCAGCGCCTTCCAGAAGTGCAGCGACTTGTTCAACCGTGAAGGCTGTCCGCTTGGTGCCTGAAGAGGTAAGCCGAATGTCCAAGTCCTTGAAGGGATTCTCTCCGCTGACTTCCTTGCTTCGATAGGCCCAGTCCCACACCTTGGACAGACAAGTGGCATACGCCTTGACCGTGCGAGGGGCTTTGTCCTTGGCACACTCCATGACCCACGCGATGACGTCCCGCTTGTCTATGTCGGCAAGGTGAATGTCCTTGAGCTTGAGGAACGAGGCGAACGACACAGGGGCAAGGTTCAACCGGCTAAGGGTCGATGGGTCTAGGGACTCTTCGGTTGTCTCTGTGTAGAGCTTGGCGGCCTCCATGAGGGTGATCCCGTACTTCGCCTCTATCCCTTCCGCGTCTTCCCCTCCCATAGCCGCCCTGATGGCGTCAGCGCGTACCGTGTCGCCTTTCTCGATGGCGAATTGAAGCTCTGCGTTCCATGCCTCTTCGATGTTCTCTTCGTCTTGTTCTATCGGGGGTTCTTCAGCAGCCTTGCGAATCTCTTTGACGAGTGCAAGGAACTGCTGTCGCTCAGGGTTAACCCGAGCCTTCCTGACGACGCCTTCAAGCTCGGCAAGGAGCTGGTCCCTGCGCATGATCGCCTGTCCGAGGTTGTCCGTCTTTAGGCTTCGGCTGTAGATGGCAAGACCGTCAAACAGGTGCCTGACGTCTTTGGGGATGTTCCAGTGTATGTAGTAGCGATTGGCTTTCTTGACTAGGTGTTTCATTGCTTTTACCCTCTACAAAACATACCATCAAACATAGAGTCGGTCACACGTAACCTACTGAAATGCAGAGTTTATGCGGGTCTTGGAGCGCAAGATAAAGAGCTTGCTGATCCATAACTCACATCTGTATGAAAGAAGGAAAGGGGGGTAAGCATATCAGACCCCTGCGCCCAGCGGGAGAAGCTGGTAACATATCCGCCAAACGTGAATGACAGGAATCAAGAGACCGATGAGTCAATATCAAGACGACAACGAGTTCGAAGACTGGGGCCCCAGCAAGAGCCAGCTCAAGCGCGATGCCGAAGCATTGCAGAAAATGGGGGAAGAGATCGTCTCCCTCAGCCACAGCGAGCTGGAAAAAATCCCGTTGGATGAAGAGCTTGCAGAAGCTGTCGAGCTGGGTCGCAAACTCAAGCCGAAGAAGGATGAGTCCTTCCGTCGCCATCTGCAGTTCATCGGCCGCCTGATGCGCAGCCGCGATATCGAGCCGATTGCCGAAGCGCTCTCCATCATCAAGAACCGTCACTCCACCGTGAATGCGCGCCTGCATCGCCTGGAGCAGTGGCGCGAGCGCCTGATCACCGAAGGTGACAGCGCCCTCAATGAGCTGATGTCCCAGTTCCACGAACTGGATCGCCAGAAGCTGCGCCAGCTGATCCGCTCCGCCAACAAGGAGCGGGAGCTGAACAAGCCGCCGGTCGCCTACCGCGAGATGTACCAGTATCTGCGCGGCGAGATCGAAGACCTGCTGTGATCCCCGACACACGCCTCCCCTCGGGGAGGCGTGTTTCTATTGATGCCTTTTCCTCTCATCATCCCCCGCCAGCCCTGCGCGTTTAATATATCCACCATTTTACTACCCCAGCCATAACGGCTCATCTCAACAGCCCCGTTAAATCGCCGCTTAAGAGCCGTCCAAGACAAATCTGTTAACAACTTTGCATCATTTTGTTTGACATATTGAACAGCCTTGGCAGACTGGGGAGAGGATCCAGGCTGTCGCTGCCGAGGCTGACCGACGATTCGATTCTGCCACCCGGTAAGACGCGGGATCCCATGACCATACCTTGAGGCATGCCCTTGCCCAGCCGATGTGCAAGGGTCTGCCCAAGGTGCAGGATGAGACTTCAACGCCAAGGATAATCAAGGTGCCCTATGCCAAATCCCCTGCCTCCCGCTCCCCGTAAACCTGTCGTACTGATGACCATGGGCGCCCAGCCCCGCAACGGCCACGCCTATCAGGTGATGACCCACAAATACATCATGCCGCTGGTCGAGATCAGTGGCTGTGTCCCGCTGCTGGTACCCACCTGCTGCGGCACCGCCGATCTGGAGCAGTATCTGGATCTCGCCGATGGGGTCTATCTGAGTGGTGCAGGTTCCAATATCGATCCGGCCCTCTACGGTCAGGAGAACCTCACGCCGGAAAAACAGCAAGACAGGGATCGCGATTTGTTCGACCTGCCCCTCATCAAGGGGGCGCTCGCCCGTGGCTTGCCGATCCTCGGTATCTGCCGCGGCATGCAGGAGATCAACGTGGCGCTGGGGGGAGACATCCATCAGAAGGTCTATAACGAGCCGGGATATGACGATCACCGGGAGGATGCCGACGATCCGGTCGACGAGCAGTATGGGCCGAGCCATCAGATCAAACTGCTGCCCGGCAGCTGGTTTGCCGAACTGATGGGGGAAGAACAGATTCCGGTCAACTCCCTGCATGGGCAGGGCATCAACCGGTTGGGGAAGGGTCTGGAGCCGTTGGCCCACGCCGAAGATGGGCTGATAGAGGCACTTCATGCTCCCGCACTGTCGCCCTTTTTGCTGGCAGTGCAGTGGCATCCGGAGTGGAAGGCCAATGAAAACCCCCACTCCATCAAGATATTTCAAGCCTTTGGCGATGCCTGCCGCCAGCGCTGTGCATTGATGGCAGCGAGTTAATCCCTCATCGATTCAGTCGCCAAACCCGCGCGCCTTGAGCTTGGGCAGTCCACCCCGCTCGGGGCGCAGGGTACGGCAGATATCCATCCCCTTGAGCCCGCGCTGGATATGGTCAGGCGAATGGCCAAACACCATGCCGTTGCTGCGGTAGAGGTTGTTGTCATCCAGCTCGAACTTCTCGCCACCGATCAGCAACTGCTCGCGGCCATTGACCGTGTCACCCCGCTTGATGGGCACCTTCATGTCGCTCAGCACCTCACCGGTGGCACACCCCTCACGCCAGCGCGCCTCGCTGGAGAAGGGGGTAATGGCTATTTCACGCCAGGAGCCATCCCGGAATTCGACCCGATACTTCTCGGCCAGCAGGTCGCAGCCAGCCAATGGCAACAGGGCCATCAAACAGATGATTTTCTTTGAAAATTTCACTCAATCGCACTCCTTTGCCCGGTTCTGCACAGGATAAATAAATTGCCGCCCCAACGCACCATTTCCCAGCGCCGCAGCAGCTATGCTGGAAATAAAACCACAATAAGGTGCTGCTATGGCTGGCGAAAACCTCACCGCGCTACCGACGCTGATCTGGATTGGCGAACACCCGTTCTGGACCCTGCTCACCCTCTCCCTGATGCTGATCCACTTCTGGCGCCGTCCGGGACAGCGACGGGAGCTGCTCTCCGAGCTCAGTTTCGTGATGATAAGCGCGGTGGTGATCCTGCTGATCCAGCTGGAGGGGGGCTGGTTCAAACTGCCGCTGCCCCATCAATTGCTGATCGAGATTTCAACCCTGCTGGCCGGCCTGATACTGGTCAAGATATGGGGGATCCTGCTGTTCGAATTTCTGCTCCCCCTCTGCCATGTGCGGATCCCGCGGATCATCGCCGATATCGTCATCACCATCGGCTATATCGGCTGGGGTCTGTTTCGCCTCTACGCCTCCGGCATGGCGCTCGGGGAGATAGTCACCACCTCCGCGGTGATCACCGCGGTCATCGCCTTCGCCATGCAGGACACCCTGGGCAACCTGCTGGCCGGGGTCTCCATTCAGCTCGACAACTCCATCGCCATCGGTGACTGGCTGCAAGTGGATACCACCCAGGGCCGGGTGGTGGAGATCAACTGGCGTGCCACCACCATCGAGACCCGCAACTGGGAGACAGTCGTCATCCCCAACAGCCACCTGCTCAAACAGCGCTTCACCGTGCTCGGGCGTCGCCGTGGCGAACCCTTGCAGTGGCGGCGCTGGGTCTGGTTCGATCTGACCCTGGATACCCTGCCGACCCAGATCATCGCGCTGATCGAGAAATCCCTGCGGGAGACCAAGCTCCCCTGCGTCGCCAAGTATCCGCAACCGGACTGCCTGTTGATGAATGTCGAGGGTGGGATTGCCCGCTATGCAGTGCGCTACTGGCTGACCGATCTGGCTCGCGACGATCCGACCGACTCCATGGTGCGCAGCCTGATCGATGCCGCCCTGCGCCGCAACGATCGCCGCCTCACCCCGCCGATCTTCAACGTCTTTATGGCCAAGGAGAAGCAGCATCTGGATGCCCGCCACAAGCGCCACACCGCCGAACGAACCGATACCCTGCGCAAGCTGCCGCTGTTTGCCATGTTGCAGGAGGATGAGCTGATCAGACTGGCGGACCAGGTGAAGTTTGCCCCCTTCGTCAGCGGCGACATCATGCTGGAGCAGGGAGATGTCTCCAGCTGGCTGTTCGTGCTGGTCAAAGGGGAAGCCGAGATGGTGGTCAATGTCGAGGGGCGAGAGCTGAAGCTTGGTACGCTCAACGCGGGAGACTTTTTTGGCGAACTGAGCCTGCTCACCGGCGAGCCCAGCTCCTTCACGGTACGGGCGGTGGCCACCGTCGAAACCTATCGCATCAATCAGGCAATGTTTCAGGAGCTGGTGATGCAGCGTGAGGCGCTGGTCGAGCCCCTCTACCGGGTGCTGAGCGATCGTCAGCAGGAGCAGCGGGCGCTGCTGGAGCGGGAGGCGGAAGCCATGAAACAGCCACCACAACAGCTTGATCTGCTTGATAAACTGATGAAGCTGTTCGGTGGAAGATGACGTAACATGGCATCGTATTGAGGACGTGAAGAGAGAACAGCAGCCATGTTACTGACAACCCTGGCCCTTGCCGCCAGCCTGCAATTTGATTGTCCCGCCACCATCGAGAGTCGCCAGCAGCTGCTGACCCCGCAGCAGGGCTGGCAGGCGTTCACCCGCAATGACGATGGCAAACCGGACGAAACCCTCAGTCACCGGCTCGATAATCTGGCCCTGTTCGACGGAGATCCTGCTGAACTGGCCCAACTCAAACCGGATAATGGCGACAGCGACGAGATCCACTACTGGAGCCAGCTCGATAGCAGCCTGCGCCCCCTCTATCTGGTTTGCCGCTATCAGAACAGCGCCATCACCCTGCAACAAGCGCTGCCCGCCGGTATCAGTTACTGCCGCGTCAACCAGCGCGACCGCTACACCCTGCTCGGGTTGGTTTGTCGCAAATAGCGGGCGTAACCCCTTGCCATATATTGCTATTCGCTGACAGCCATTACCGCCTGAGCGTGGCCACCCGCCAGCGCCATCAGAGCAGCAGCTCGGCCAGCTCCTCCAGTGCCGTCAGCTCCACGTCCGGCAACAGTTGCAGCTGTTGCCACCGTTGCTGCCGCTCGTTGAGCCAGGCGGCGCGAAAGCCATGCAGACGGGCACCCAGTACATCGGTCTCGGGATGATCCCCCACATGGAGGATCCGCTGCGCAGGCAGCTTGAGGGCACTGCGGGTCTGCTCAAACATATCCGGCGCCGGTTTCATCCTGGCGCCCGCCCCCGCCTTGCAGACCAGCGTGAAGTAGCGATCCAGCCCGGCCTGAAGCAGATCCAGATTGCCGTTGGTGATGACCACCAGCGGGTAGCGTTCGGCCAATCTGGCCAGCAGCTGATGAGTGGACTCGCTCACATCGATCTTCGAGCGCTCTGCCAGAAACGCAGCAAAGACCTGCTCCGCCTCGCGACTGGCCTGCTGGTCGGCCATCCCCCCCTCGACCATGGCGGCGCGGATGGTCTGCTGGCGCGCCAGGCTGACATCGTGGCGCAGCCCGGGGTTGGCCAGCAACACAGCGCGTTTTAGCTCCAGCCAGCGTGGCTTGTCGAGCATGGCTGTCGCCAGATATTCGCTGCGCAGATGGCTCAACATCCACTGCTCGGCCCGCACGATGGCGGGGCCGTTGTCATAGAGGGTGTCATCGAGGTCAAACGAGATGGCAGCAACCGGCTGCCAGCGGCGATAGAAGTGCATGGACTATCCTCTGCAACGGGGCTCAGGGCCCGTTATTCATCGTCCTGCGCATCCGGGTCACGCTTGGCCCTGGGGTGGGCGCTGTCGTAAACCTTGGCCAGATGCTGGAAGTCGAGGTGGGTATAGATCTGGGTGGTGGAGAGGTCGGCATGTCCCAGCAGCTCCTGAACCGCCCGGAGATCGCCGGAAGACTCCAGCATATGGGTGGCGAAGCTGTGGCGCAGCTTGTGGGGATGGACGTGGGCGTTAAGCGCCTGCTTGTTGCCCCAGCCATCGAGGCGGGCCTGCACCGAGCGCGCCGACAGCCGCTGCTTGCGGTTGGAGACAAACAGCGCCTCGCTCTCATCCCCGGCCAGCAGCGGGCGCACCTTGAGCCACTTCTGCAGCCACTCCACCGCCATCCGGCCGATGGGCAGCACCCGCTCCCGCGAGCCCTTGCCGGTCACCTTGAGCTGGCGGTCGTCGAGCTTCAGATCCACCAGATTGATCCCCACCAGCTCGGCCAGACGCAGCCCTGAAGAGTACATCAGCTCCATGATGGCGCGATCCCGCACCGCCAGCGGATCCTGCTCGTCGGTAATGTTGAGCAGCTGGTGCATCTCGTCCACATCGAGGTTTTTCGGCAGCGGCCGCCCCTGTTTGGGGGTGACGATACCGCGAGCCGGATTGGCGGTGAGCCGCCCCTGCCGCACCTGCCAGTCGCAAAAGCTGCGCAGGGCCGAGACCTTGGTGGAAAGGGAACGAGGAGCAAGGCCCCCCTTGTGCATCCGGGTCACCAGAGTGCGCACCTGACTCGCCTCGAGCCGACCCCAATCAGTGAGCCCGAGGGCCACCAGCTCGGCGGTCATCGCCTCCAGATGGGCTTGATAGTTATTGCGGGTATGAGGGCTGAGCTGACGCTCGACCCTCAGGTATTCGATAAAGGCCGCCAGCTCGTCCGCCAGTGCCGCAGGCAGTGGCGGTGCGATGACGGGTGCTTTGGCAGGCGCCTTGGCCGGTGTTCTAGCCATGAGTCAACTCGGGCAGACGCAGTTGCAGCAGGCGCCCCAGTTGGCCCAGCAGCAGGGTGTCGTTGTGGGGAGTAAAGTGGCCGGGATCCGAGCTGGCGAAGGCCAGCACACCGAGATCGCCGAGCCGCATCAGGGCCACCGAGTTGACCAGCACATCATGGCCAAACAGCGCCTGCTTCTCGCTCTGGCTCAGGCGGCCAAAGTAGTAATCCTGCCCCGGCAGACGCTGACCCAGCAGGGATTCGAGCTGCTTGCCCTGCGCCAGAAAGCGCTGCTCGGGCCCGCTCAGGGCAAACTTCTTGGGATTGAGCCAGAGCCGCAGCCCGGTCAGGCGCAGCCGCTGGACAAAGGCCTTGCCCATCACGGCACTTACCTCGAACAGGGTCTGGCAGCCGTACAGCTCGCCGTAGAGATCGGCATAGACCCGGAAGATCCGCTCGTTTTCGCTGGCGATCCCCATCAATTCGGTGATCTCCTGCTCCAGCTGTTCGATCCGCTCGCGCTGACGCTCCAGCTGGCGCTCGACCAGCGAGACCGACCCTTTGCGTTCATGGGGAATGCGGATCCGGTCCAGCACGGCGGCATGGCGTTGGAAAAACTCGGGATAACGGGCCAGGTACTCCAGCACAGTGGCTTCATCCACCGATTGCTCCTGCCGTTTGAGTTCGCTCATAAATTGGTTGATCCATCAGAGAAATGGGGCTCGCTGCCCCGACATCATGGGCAAAGGGGGCCAGCGCCCCCCGTACCTGAACCTTTATCGGCTAAACCTCTATCTGGCCGTCAAACACATGCTCGGCGGGGCCTGTCATGTAGACCGGCTGGCCCGGCCCCTTCCAGGCGATGGTCAGCTTGCCGCCCGGCAGACTGACGGTGACCCGCTCCTTGAGCTTGCCCTGACTGATGCCAATCACCGCCGCCGCACAGGCACCGGTGCCGCAGGCCAGGGTCTCGCCACAGCCCCGCTCGAATACACGCAGCTTGATCTCGGTGGCGTTGACCATCTCCATGAAGCCGACGTTGACCCGCTCAGGGAAACGCTCGTGGCGCTCCATGATGGCACCGAGCGTCTCGACGGGCGCATCGGCGACCGAAGGCACCTCGATGACGCAGTGGGGATTACCCATGGAGACCACGCCACACATCACGGTATGCTCCTGCGCCCGCAACAGATAGGTTTTCTCTGCCTTCTGGGCCCGGAACGGGATCTTGCCCGGCTCAAACTGGGGAACACCCATGTTGACCGTGACCTGATTCTCCCCCTCCAGCTGCAACACGATGCGACCCCGGGCGGTACTGACCGCGATGCGATCCCGGTTGATCAGCCCCTTGAGACGCACGAAACGGGCAAAACAGCGGGCGCCGTTGCCGCACTGCTCCACCTCGCTGCCATCGGCATTGAAAATGCGATAGTGAAAGTCGAGTTCAGGGTCATAGGGCGGCTCCACCAGCAGCAGCTGGTCAAAGCCGATCCCGAAGTGGCGATCTGCCAGCTTCTTGATGACGTCATTGCTGAAAAATACCTTCTGGGTGACGCCATCGACCACCATGAAGTCGTTGCCCAAGCCATGCATCTTGGAAAAATCTATCAACATCGTGCATTCCTGTGCTGTTAGGGCTGTAAAAATTCACCGAACCAAGGGTCGCTAAACGCCATGAAGTCGTTGTCCAAAGCCCCATGCATCCTGGAACAATCTGTCAACATCGTGCATTCCTGTGCTGTTAGGGCTGTAAAAACTCACCGTCAACCGTTATGAAATCATTGTCCCAGCCTGCGCCATCAGGGCAGCAGGTGCTCACCACGCCAGAGATCGGCCAACTGCTCACGCTCGCGGATCAGATGTGCTTCGGCACCATCCACCAGCACTTCGGCTGCGCGCGGACGGGTGTTGTAGTTGGATGACATGGTAAAGCCGTAGGCTCCGGCCGAACGCACCGCCAGCAGGGAGCCTTCGGCAATGGCCAGGGTGCGCTCCTTGCCGAGGAAGTCGCCGGTCTCGCACACCGGGCCCACCACGTCATAGAGCGCGGGAGCATGACCGGCGCGGCTATCCACCTCGATGATGTTCATCCAGGCGCCGTAGAGCGAGGGGCGCAGCATGTCGTTCATACCGGCATCGATCAGCGCGAAGTTGCGGGTCTCGCCCGGCTTGAGGTACTCCACCCGGGTCAGCAGCACGCCGGCATTGGCGACGATGGCGCGGCCCGGCTCGAACAGCAGGGTCAGATCCCGGCCCGCCAGCTTCTGCTTCAGCGCTTCGGCGTACTCGGTCGGATGGGGCGGCTGCTCGGAACCGTAGTTGACCCCAAGGCCGCCCCCCACGTCCAGATGATGGATATGAATGCCTTCCGCTGCCAGACCGTCGATCAGCCGCAGCAACTTGTCAGCCGCTTCCATAAAGGGATTCAATTCAGTGAGTTGCGAGCCGATATGGCAATCCACCCCGACGATTTCGATGTTCGCCATCGCGGCCGCCTTGCGATAGATGGCGGGCGCCAGCTCGATGGGAATGCCGAACTTGTTCTGCTTGAGGCCAGTGGAGATATAGGGGTGAGTACCGGCATCGATATCCGGATTGACCCGCACCGAGACGCGGGCCTTCTTGCCCATGCTGCCCGCCACCCGATTGAGGCGCTCCAGCTCGGCTTCCGACTCCAGATTGAAGCAGAGGATCTCTTTATCCAGCGCAAGGCGCATCTCCGCTTCGCTCTTGGCGACCCCGGAGAAAACCACCTTGGCCGGATCACCGCCCGCCGCCAGTACCCGCGACAGCTCGCCACCGGAGACGATGTCAAACCCCGAGCCCAGACGGGCCAGCAGGTTGAGCAGCGCCAGATTGGAGTTGGCCTTCACCGCATAGCAGATCAGATGGGGAATATCGCCAGCGGCCTTGTCGAAGGCGTGCCAGTGGCGCTCGAGGGTCGCACGGGAGTAGACGTAAAGCGGGGTACCGTACTGCTCGGCAAGCTGTTGCAGCGAGGTTTGCTCGGCCTGAAGCTGGCCGTCGGCGTCGTAGTTAAAGTGATCCAAGGGGGCGGTTCCTTCCTAGAATGGGTGCGGCATTAGTGCGGCGCGGCCTCGGTGGCAGCCTCAGTGGTCGCAGGCGGCGCTGCTTGCGGTGTACTCTGGCTCTGTGGCTGCTCGGGGGGCGGCATATAGAGCGGCCCCTTCAGACCGCACGCGGCCAACCCGAGGGACAGAAGAGTGGCAAGCAGACACTTGGTGAACTGGGTGATCATAATGGTTCGCTGCGAAAAAATTTTTGGCCCTCTATAATCGCACTCACATTGTTAAAAGCAACAGGATAAACCGATGAAGGATCACGAGTATCACGCCCTGACCGACGCCTTTTTCCAATATGTGGAAGACACGCTCGACGAGGGGTATCCGGATATCGACTGCGAACGCAACGGTGGCGTATTGACCCTCTCTTTCGAGAACAAGACCAAGGTCATCATCAACAAGCAGGAGCCACTGCATCAGATTTGGGTCGCCACCCGCGAGAACGGCTTCCACTTCGAACTGCAGGGTGACACCTGGATCGACAACCGTTTCGGCCACGAGCTCAAGGCGCTGCTGAGCCAATCCTGCACCGCCCAGGCGGGCGAAGAGGTGGTGTTCCCATGACCGACCTGCACCCGCAGGGCGCCCGTCACGCGGTGATCTGGCTGCACGGGCTGGGTGATTCCGGCGCCGGTCTCGCCCCGCTGGTGGACGCGCTGGACCTGCCCGCCGAGCTACCGGTGCGTCACCTGCTGCCGGATGCCCCCGAGCGCCCCATCACCATCAACATGGGCTACAAGATGCGCGGCTGGTACGACATAAAGAGCTTCGAGGATCCCGCCGAGCGGGCCGTGGAGTCCCATGTCCGTGAATCAGCCGACCAGATTGCCGCATTGCTCGATCAGCTGGTGGCCGACGGGTTTGCCCCCGAGCATATCGTGCTGGCAGGCTTCTCTCAGGGCGGGGTGATTGCCTCCTTCACCGCGCTGCGCTATCAGGCACAGCTGGCGGGCCTGCTCTGCATGTCCACCTATCTGGCCGCCCCCGACAAGCTGCTCGGAGAAATAAGCGAGGCTGCTCGCACCCTGCCCATCTGCTACATGCACGGCATCTACGACGATGTGGTGAGCCTGTCGCTGGGTTGGGATGCCAAGAACCGGCTGGAAAGCGCCGGGCTCGCCCCCGAGTGGCACGAGTACCCGATGCGTCACGAGATCTGTCGTCCGCAGCTGGGCGACATTCGCAGCTGGCTGCTGGCTCGCCTCGGGGCCTGAGCTACCCGATAAAGCAAACGGCCTGCATCTGCAGGCCGTTTTTTATGGCGACTTACCCTCGCGGGTCAGCCCACTTCCCGGGTGGGCGGCACCTGCTCGCGCAGAGTGCCCTGACTGCGATAGGGGATCACATCCAGCTCGCCGTTCACTTGTACTATCTCGTAGTACTGGGGCAGGTTGAAGTTGATGAACTGACCGTCATCGCTGAACCGCTCGTGATTGGAGGTATAGAAGCGGTTGACACCCGCCACCAGCTCATCCTTGTTGCCGGCGAAGTGCTGGTAGATCTCCACCCGGTTCGCCTCATCGAGGATATAGATATTGGTGCCCGCATCCCGGGTATCGAAGAAGAACTGCACCAATCCTTCGCTGGCGTAGGCATCGACGATGCTCGGCAGATGCTGGCTGTGGGTCTTGTCGAGCCGCAGCGGCAGGTGATCCAGCTTGTTGTGGGAGATGTGACGGTAAAAATCGATGGCGTTTTCCAGCTTCTTCACCGACACCCCGCGCCGCTCGAAGAAGATGCCGTACTTCTCGCGGCCAAGGGCCATGGTCTTGACCAGCTGCTGCTTGTCGCGGGCAAGGCGCAGATCGATACACTCCGCCACCAAAGTCTGGAAGCGGGAGCGCACCAGAGAACGGAAGTGCTGGCTGTAGCAGAACACCTCGATCATCTCGGGGGCGGCGGCATCCTGATGCATCTTGCCGAGGATGGTGGTGAGGGCATCGACCACCGCCTCGTCCCCCTGAAAATGGAGGGTGCGGATCTCGCTCCAGGAGTTGCGATAAACCAGATCCACCGAGCCGACCAGACACTCCTGATTGCGGCCGAACGAGAATACATCCACGGTGTTGGCGTCAAATTCGATCACCTGACCGACCCAGTGGCTGGTCGGGTCCATCTCCAGATTGAGGAAGATGGAGAGCTGGCGGATCTCGCACGGCCGGCTGAGGGCCAGGTTGGTGGCCAGCGGGTACTTCTCGGGGAAGCAGCCGGAGAGATCGCGGCAGAACTGGTGCAGATTGTCGATGTGCAGATCCGAGCCCTGATTGAACAGGTGCACCCGCGACTGGGGGGTCAGCAGATCGTTGAAGTAGGCCCAGGAGACCAGCTTGCTGATGTAACCGTTGAACTCCAGCGGCGCGCGGCCAATGATGTCCACCGGCTCCAGCGAATGTTTGTAGAGATACCAGCCGGCGCGGTTGAGGCGACCGTGAGGCACCTGCACGAAGCTGAGATCCGGCTCGCTCAGATCTGGCGCTATCTTGAGGTTCACCCGCTGCACCTTGCCCGGCAGGCTCTCGAACGCGGCGTAGAGTTTGCGCGACAGAATGCCGATATCTTCCGGGTTGATCGACTCGCTGATGTTGTTGCGGCGGGCGAACTGGATCAGATTGCGGTAGCTCTGCATCAGGGCTTCCAGCAGCTCGGCGTGAGCGATCTTCACCTCTTCGATCTTCCACTCATGGCGATGATCGAGTTGATAGAGTTTGTCCTGACTCCAGCCCCAGTAGGAGACCAGCTGGCTCATCTGCTCGCGGCGCCACTCGGGGGAGTGATCATCCTTGGGATTGCTGAGACCGTCACACACCTTGAGGTAGAAGCAGCGGCGCACCAGATCGAGCCGCGCCATATCGCCGATGGACTTGAGGTAGTTGGTCACCTTGTCCAGCATCAGACAGTAGTTGTCGAGCCGGTAGTGCATCCCCTCGTTGTGCTGGAACCAGTCGCGACCAATCATCGACAGCAGGCGGGTGTTGGGATACTCGTGCGAGTAGGCCTCCATCAACACCGACTTGAGCACCGCCTTGTAGGGGGAGTCGATCCCCTTGTAGAGCTGCCACAGGGCGGAGCCGAAATACTCTTCGGCCGGAATACGGTCAAAACTGCCGAGATCGAGCCAGTCGTCCTGCTTGAGCTTGCCGCTCTCGAACAGCTCGTTCACATACTCATCGTAGTGATCATCACACTCGGTGGGCACCAGATACCAGATCAAGCGTTTGCCCGCGATACGCATGGCACTGCGGTAGAACTCGTCGAGCAGCAGCAGGTGCTGGGCACTGCCGCAGCTCTCCCCCTGCATCTGGGCATCGTTGGTCTGGCGGAACTTGTCTTCCGGGATAAGGAAGAAGTTGAGATCGACCCCGCGCTGTTCGGCCCACTTGGAGAGTTGCTGGCATTTCAGCTCCAGCAGATCGAGCCGTTCCTGCGACAAACCGGCCACGTGGCATACCCAGATATCGAGATCGGAGTGACAGCATTGACCGATGGAGGAGGTGCTGCCCATGGAGTAGAGTCCCTGAATGGCTCGATCATGGGTTGCCAGACCGCTCTGACAGTTGGCGTTGCGGCAGAGGTCATCGATAAAGGCTTGCTGCTCGGCGGTGGCGCTGAAGCTCCAGATGCCATGAGGGACATCACCGGAGACATAACCGGGCAGCAGGGGATGATTGAAGTGCAGCATGACAGGCAGCAGTTGGAATACCTGCTGCCCATAGCGACTCATGAGGCCTAACGCCCGTTGCGTCTTGAGACGGGTAATATCGTCATAACGCGCAACCAGCGTATCGATGTGTTCCTGCAATGCCCTGCCTATCACCTAAGTGAAAATGACGCACCAAAAGGGGGATACGTCAAAAAAGTGTGATCATGTTAACAATGCAAACAGCGGTGGTAAACAAGCCTTCAGCTAAACGCCAGATTATTTCTGGTATGACCACATCAAGTATCAGGGGAAATCATTAAATCCCAATACATTCAATGAATTAATCAACACCGCTTGCTTAATGAAAATCATTTTCAGCATGCATTTTTGAGCTTGGCCCCGCTTTTGCCGGCTCCGCCATGAAAGCCCGGGCAAAGGGTGGTAATATCGATTTCCTTCTAAAAATGAAACAACTGATTGATATGGCAGCCCGAACCCTGAAAATTGCCACTCGCAAGAGCCCGCTGGCCCTGTGGCAGGCCAACTTTGTCAAAGACCGGCTCGAAGCCCTGCACCCGCAGTTGCAGGTTGAACTGGTGCCCATGAGCACTCAGGGTGACAAGATCCTCGATACCCCGCTGGCCAAGGTCGGTGGCAAGGGATTGTTCGTCAAGGAGCTGGAGACCGCCATGCTGGAAGGACGGGCCGATATCGCCGTTCACTCCATGAAAGACGTTCCGGTGGAGTTCCCCGAGGGGCTAGGCCTGCACACCATCTGCAAACGGGAAGATCCCCGCGATGCCTTCGTTTCCAACCGTTTCAAGGCCATTGCCGAACTTCCGCAAGGGGCCGTTGTCGGCACCTCCAGCCTGCGCCGCCAGTGCCAGCTGCGCGCCGCCCGCCCGGATCTGGTGATCCGCGACCTGCGTGGCAACGTCAACACCCGCCTCGCCAAGCTGGATGCCGGTGAGTATGACGCCATCATCCTCGCCGCCGCCGGTCTGAAACGACTGGAGATGGCGCACCGCATCACCGCCTTTATCGAGCCGGAGCAGAGCCTGCCGGCCAACGGTCAGGGGGCTGTCGGCATCGAATGCCGCCTCGACGATACTGAGCTGCACGCTCTGCTGGCGCCGCTGGAGCACGCCGAGACCCGCGCCCGGGTGCTGACCGAACGCGCCATGAATCGCGCCCTGCAAGGGGGGTGTCAGGTGCCTATCGGAGCCTACGCACTGGTCGAGGGCGAGCAGATCTGGCTGCGCGGTCTGGTGGGTAGCCCTGATGGCACCCAGGTAATCCGCGACGAGATCCGCGGTCCGCTGGCCGATGGTGAGGCCCTCGGCGAGCAGCTGGCCCAGCGCCTGCTGGCCGCCGGAGCCGACGAGATCCTGGCCGAGGTCTACCGCGCATGATCCCGTTGGTGGTGCGTCCGGCCACTCAGGCCGCCGAGCTGGTGCAGTTGCTGCGCCAGCACGGCCATGCACCACTCTGCTGCCCGCTGCTGGAAACCGTGGCGGGCAGCGAACTCCCTCTCCTGCCCGACCTGTTGCGCAGTGCTGACGCTGTTATCGCCGTCAGCATCCATGCCGTTCATTTTGCACACGATTTTCTGTTGCAAACTGGTCAGACCTGGCCACATATTGAGTACTTTGCGGTAGGTCAGGCCAGCGCAGATGCGTTTGCCGCCATAGGCATCACGGCAAGTTGCCCAGATGACCCGCGCAGCGAAGGGCTGCTGGCCCTGCCCGCCCTGCAGCAGGTAGCAGGCAAACGGGTACTGATCCTGCGCGGCAATGGCGGGCGGGATCTCATCGCCAGCACACTGGCCTCACGCGGTGCTCTGGTGCACTATTGTGCGGCCTATGAGCGCCACTACCCCGAGCTGGACGGGGAGACATTAACCCGCCACTGGCAGGCAGCTGGGCTGGACAGCCTGCTCATTACCAGTGGTGAACTGCTGCAACGGCTGCTGGAGCTGGTTCCCGACCACCAGCGGCCCTGGCTTTTTGACCGCCTGCTGGTGGTCCCCAGCCCGCGCGTGGCCGAGATGGCCCACTCCGCGGGCTTTATCCATATCACGATTGCCCAAGGTGCATCCAACCAGGCCCTGACGGCCGCACTGGAACTGAGGAAGATGGAATGACAGAACAACAAGAATCCCAGGTCAAACCCCAGCCGACCGCTGCGGTCAATGGCAACAAGAGCCGCTCCGGTGCCGTACTGGGAGGGGTCGCCATCCTGCTGGCCCTTGGCCTGACCGGCGGTCTCTATCTGCACGGTCACAAGAATGCGGTAGCCCAGCAGGCCGAACTGGCCCAGCTCAAGCAACAGCTGGCGAGCGCCCTTAGCAAGATCGACCAGACCAGCAGCAAGGATGCCGAGCAGCTGGCCGCGCTGGATCAAACCCAGCAGCGGCTGCAGGGGGAGATGCAGGGTCTGCAGAACCGGGTACTGGACCTGAATGACAAGCGCCCCAACGACTGGATGCTGGCCGAATCCGAGTATCTGGTACGGATGGCGGGCCGTAAACTGTGGCTGGAGCATGACCTCGTCTCCGCCATCACCCTGCTCGGCAATGCCGACGAGCGGATCGCCGCCCTCAACGACCCCAGCCTGATGCCGATCCGCAAGGCGCTGGCCGAGGATATCGCCAAGCTCAAGGGGATGCCGCGCATCGACCGCGAGGGGCTGACCCTCAAGCTGGCCGCGCTCTCAGACCAGATCGAGCTGCTGCCCCTCTCCACCGTCAGCATGCCGGAAGCCAAGGCCGAGCCGGATCAGGCGGTCAGCGCCAATCCCGACGAGTGGGAGAGCAACCTGAAGAAGAACTGGGTCAAGTTCACCGAGAACTTCGTCACCATCCGTCGCCGCGATGGCGCGGTCGAGGCGCTGCTCTCGCCGCAGCAGGAGATCTTCCTGCGTGAAAACCTCAAAACCAAGCTGTTGCAGGCCCAGCTCTCCGTCTATCGCGAGCAGCAGGCGCTCTACGAAGACAGCCTGGACAAGGCCCAGCGCTGGCTGACCCAGTATTTCGACACCGACAACAGCGCCACCCGCTACATGCAGGGCGAGATCGACAAGCTCAAGGGTGAGCAGATCCAGATCGACTATCCGGCCCAGTTCAAGACCCAGGCCATGCTGGAGCAGGTACTGACCGAACGCCTGCAACGCATTCTGGCCAGCAGCTGAGGAGGGCACCATGATCCGTATAATCATTCTGGTCGCCGTGATGGTCGCAGGGCTGATCTTTGGCCCGCAAGCCTCCGGCAACAAGGGCTATGTGCTGATTGCCCTTGGCAATTACACCATCGAATCTTCCGTAACCAGCGCGGTGATCCTGGCCGTGCTGTTCTACGGCGCCCTGCTGATCGTCGAGTGGCTGCTGGGTCGGGTATTCGGCCTGCGCCGCAAGACCCTCGGCTGGTACGGCTCGCGCCGCCGCCGCAAGGCCAATCAACAGACCGTCGCCGCCACCCTGGCAATGGCCGAAGGGCACTACAGTCAGGCTGAAAAGCTGATGATCAAGGGGGCCAGCAACAGCGACACCCCGCTGCTCAACTACCTGAGCGCCGCCAAGGCGGCACAGGCCCGTGGTGACGACGCCCGCCGGGATCAATACCTGCAAAAAGCGCAGGAGGAGAATCCCAAAGCCGAGCTGGCGCTCACCCTGACCCAGACCCAGTTGCAGATCGAGCAGGGCCAGTACGATACCGCGCTGGCGATGCTGGAGTCGGTCTACGCCCTCAACCCGCGCCACCCCATGGTGCTGGATCAGCTGCGTCAGGTACATCTGGCCCGTCAGGACTGGAGCGCCCTGTGCGACCTGATACCGGCGCTGCACAAGGTGGGCAAGCTGACCCCGAAACAGGAAGAAGATCTGCTGCAACAGGCTTGGTCTGGCCGCCTGCAACAGGCTGCCGGCAGCCTCGAGACCCTCAAAGCGGTATGGCAGGATCTGCCGCGCAAGCTGCGCCTCGAGCCAGAACTGCTGGCCTGCTACGGCGATCTGCTGCGCCAGCTGGGTGCTGACAGCGAGGCTGCCACCCTGTGGCAGGAGGCGCTGCGCAAACAGCCGATGCCCCAGTTGCTGGCTCGCCTGCCCAAGCTGAAACTCGACAGTTACCAGCCGCTGCTGGCGCTGCTGCAAAAACAGCAGGGACAACCGGAAGTGGACACCGCACTGGCCCAGCTCTATCTGCTGGCAGGTCAACTGGACGATGCCCAGAAGCTGCTGGAACAGGAGGTGGAGCGGGCGCCGAGCGCCGCCGCCTATCACGCTCTCGGCCAGCTGATGGACAAACGCCGCCTCACCAACAAGGCCAACGAGTACTATCGTCAGGCACTGGAACTGGCGGGGATCTGATCCCCGGCGAACAGAAACGCGAGAGGCCGCATGATGCGGCCTCTTTTTTTATCTCTTCGCCCTGCCCTCGTCAGGTGGTGAGCCGCTCCAGCTCGCCGATCAGCCAGATGGCCTCGGCACGGTGGCTGCCGCACACATCCATCATGGGGCGGAAACCGCCGCACACCGCTGGCCGCTCCGGTTGACCGAAGATCTTGCAGCCAAGGGCGCTATCGAGCTGGATACAGGGGACGCCAGCCGGTTTGCCATCTGGCATACCGGGAATGGCACTGCTGATACTGGGGGCGATGCAACAGGCAGCGCAGCCGCTACGGCACTCCATAGACTCCACTCCTTTGGGACGGTCTGAGCCACCATAGCCGAAGCGGCGGCACAAACGTAGCTGGCGCACAAGAAAAAGCCCGACCGCACGGGCGATCGGGCTTCAGACAACACAGCCGGTTCAGCGAGCCATCATCACAGGATGATATCGCGTACCACGCTGTCTTTGCGCTCAAGATAATGGATCGACTTGATACGACGAATGGTGCGCGACTTGCCACGGATCAACAGAGTCTCGGTGGTCGCCATCACGCCATCGCTGGTGATGCCATCCAGCAGATCACCCTTGGTGATGCCGGTAGCGGAGAAGATGACGTTGTCATTCTTCGCCATGTCTTCCAGCTTGAGCACCTTGTTGACATCGATGCCCAGCGCTTCGCAGCGGGCAATTTCCTGCTCGCCCAGCGCACGCACTTCCGGGCTGTCACCCTTGACGCGGTGACGCGGCACCAGACGGGCCTGCATGTCGCCATCCAGCGCGCGGATCACCGCCGCGGAGATCACCCCTTCCGGTGCGCCGCCGATGCCATACAGCATGTCGACTTCGCTGTCCGGCAGACAGGTGAGGATGGAGGCGGCAACGTCACCATCAGGAATGGCGAACACCCGCACGCCCAGACCCTGCATCTCCTTGATTGCCTTGTCATGACGCGGCTTGGCCAGGGTAATGACAGTCAAACGGGAGAGCGGCTTGCCCAGCGCCTTGGCCACGGACTTCAGGTTCAGCTCGAGAGCCTGATCCAGGTCGATGGCGCCTTTGGCCTTGGGCCCGACGATCAGCTTTTCCATGTACATGTCAGGTGCTTTCAGGAAAGAACCCTTGTCGCCCACCGCCAGCACGGCCAGCGCGTTGGCCTGACCCATGGCGGTCATGCGGGTACCCTCGATGGGATCGACCGCGATATCCACCGCGTCGCCGTGTCCGGTACCGACCTTCTCGCCGATATAGAGCATCGGCGCTTCATCAATTTCACCTTCGCCGATCACAATCTCACCATCGATCTCGATCTGGTTGAGAATGTGGCGCATGGCCGCTACGGCCGCCCCATCAGCGATATTCTTGTCACCACGTCCGAGCCACTTGTAGCCAGCCAGTGCAGCCGCTTCCGTCACTCGGGAAAACTCGATTGCCAGTTCACGTCTCATCGCATATCCAACCTATGGAGCTCGAAAACGGGCGGCATTCTACCACAAGGGCAAACCTTTGCGCACAAAAGTAGCCGCTGCGAGCAAGAATGTAGCCAATTCATCCAATTGCAACCCAATTGCCATCGACTCTTCATCCAGTTGTCACCCCGCTGTCATGCATCCTCCCTAGGATGGCCCCGTCTTCAAAACAAAAGCTTGCAACACAAGGGATTAAGATGAAAAAGCTGACTGTAGTGGCACTGGCTCTGACCGCCGCCTTCCAGGCGCAAGCCGTTGAGGTGTATAAAAATGATACCGCCATGCTGGACCTGTATGGCCGCATCTACGCCGGTCAATTCTTCGGCGACAAGAAAGAAAACGTCGATACCGCCAACCCGAATGGCACCAAGGATTACAGCGCCAAGCAAGGGGCTAACCAGTTTGTCCGCTTCGGTGCCAAGGCTGAAACCCAGATCCAGAGCGGTCTGAAGGCGCTGGCCCAGTACGAAGTTCAGATGTACATCAACGACAGCGAGAAGACCATCAGCGAGAGCTCCGACAACCTGCGTACCCGTCTGGCCTTTGCCGGTGTGGGCGCTGACTGGGGTACAGTGACCTTCGGTCGCCAGAAAGGTGCCCCGGGTTTCCTGGCGGACTGGACTGATGTCTCCCTCTCCGACGGCTACGGTAACGAAGCGCTGGGTGCAAAGACCGACACCTTCGCCACCAACCGCGCCGGTTCCGTACTGAAATACTCCGGCCTGTTCAATGGCTTCCAGCTCGACACCAGCTACAAGTTCGACGGTGGTGACACCGAAGAGACTACCAGCAAGGATAGCGACGCGGCCTACGGAGCAGCCGTGGCCTATACCTTCCCTTTCAACCTGTCGCTGGGTACTGCCTATAACGTCGGCCTGCGCGACAAGAGCGGTGAAGAAGATGCAAAACTGTGGCTGATCTCCGCCAAGTTTGACAACAAGGCCGCCTACGCCGCCCTCAGTTATGCCGATGGCAGCGACTTCCTGGCGACCGGCACCGATCACACCGGTTGGGAAGCCGCGCTGGGCTACAACTTCGAGAATGGCTTCGGTCTGATGGCGCTGTGGAACAAACAGGAGCAGGACAAGGCTGGCACCAAGAAAGACAATGTGGATTACTACACCCTGGGAGCCCAGTACAAGTTCAACAAGAACCTGCGGGTGATCGGCGAGTACCGCATCAACAATCTGGACAGCGTTGCCGGCAAAGCGACCGCCAACAAGGATGACTTCCAGCTGGCTGCTCGCTACGACTTCTAATCGAGGTTTTCTGATACCCAAAGCGCGATGGCTTGCCATCGCGCTTTTTCGTCGCTGTTGCTCAGAAAACCACAAACTGGCCTAGGCTCAACAGTAGATGTATCGCCGGAGAGATGATCATGGTCAGGCTGCTTTTCGTCCTGCTCTTGCTGCTGGCTCTTCCCGCTCACGCCCTCAATATCGCCATGGTACTGTGGCGTGGCGAAACCGCCGCCGAGGCGGGCTTTCGGGCCGAACTGACCCGACTTGGCTATCAGACCACCATCACCGTCTACAATGCCAATCAGGATCGCACGGCGCTGGCGACCATGCTACGTCAGCAGATGCTGCCGAAACTGGCCGAATACGACTACATCTACACCTTCGGTACCACAGCCACCACCATGGCAAAGAGTTTGGTCGCCAATCGCAAGCCCATGATATTCAATGTGGTTTCAGATCCTGTCGGGGCAGGTTTTCTCTCGGAAGACAAAGCCCAGAACAGCATGGTGGCCGGGGTAAGCAATATGGTGCCGATGGCGCTGCAACTGGCCAATGCCAGCAAGTACCTCCCATCGGATAAGCGGCTGCTGCTACCCTTCAACCCGCGGGAGCAAAACACCCTGCTGGTGGCCGACATGCTGATCAACGCGGCCAAAGGCTACCAATGGCAAGTCGCAACCTGGCGTATAGCACCGGATCCAAAGCGACTGGAGAACGAGTTGAAGCGGCTGCAACAGGATGCCAAAAACGACATCGTCTTTCTGGCCGCAGACAGCTATCTGCTCTCCATCGCCCCCCGTTTGCTGAATGCACTCAACGCAGCTGCCATCCCTACCATCTGCAGTGCAGAGCTGTTCGTCGAGCACGGCTGCAGCGTGGGCACCATCAGCAGCTACGAGGCGCTGGGCAAGATGGCCGCAGTAATCATCCATCGCCACCAGCAGGGAACGCAGTTGCAGGATATTCCGCTGCAGACAGATCCCCACCCCAAACTGGTGCTGGGGCAACTGGGCAGCACCACCAAGCAGGAGAAGAACCCCGAGAAACCGAAGCTTTGATAAAGATCTCGGCCAATCAGGCTCCAGGCGGGTATGCTGTTGGCCCCCATCGCCCGAGAGCCTTTTCCCATGAGCACCACCGTCTTTTTTGCCGTTCTGCTGGCAGCCCTGCTTCACGCCAGCTGGAATGCGCTGGTCAAAATTGGCGAAGAGCGGCTGGTGGGGGTGTCACTGGTGGCGATCTTTTCAGGGCTTATCGCCGCCGTGGCGCTGCTGCCCATGGGGCTTCCCTCTGCTGCCGAGCTGCCCTGGCTCGGCCTCTCAGTCCTGCTCCATATCGGTTACTGCCTGTTTCTCAGCCATGCCTACAATCAGGGCGATTTTGGCCAGATCTATCCGCTGGCCCGTGGCAGTGCCCCGCTGCTCGCCATGGCGTTAAGTGCCCTGCTGCTGGGGGACTACCCCGGTTACGGCGGCATCATCGGCGCCTGCGTGCTGATCATGGGGGTCTTGCTGATGGCCTGGCGAGGTGGGCAGCAGCGCCTTGACAGCAAAGCGGTTCGGGCAGCACTGATCACGGCCATGTTCACGGCGACCTATACCCTCTCGGATGGAGCCGGCGCCCGCGCAGGGGGTGAACCGGTACGCTACACCCTCTGGCTCTTTGCCTGCACCGGGCTGGCGATGCTGCTGGTGCTGATCGTCCACCAGAAACGCAACGCATGGCGCCAGATCCGTCGCCATGCGATGGCGGGAATGGCAGGAGGTGCCATGTCACTGCTCGCCTACGGGATTGTTATCTGGGCCATGACCCAAGCACCCATTGGCGTGGTCGCGGCTCTGCGCGAAAGCAGTGTGCTGTTTGCCATGCTGCTCTCGGTCTGGCTGCTGAAAGAGCCGCTCGGGCGCATGCGGCTGACGGCGGCGGCCATTATAACCGGCGGCGTGCTGCTGACCCGGCTGGGAGGATAAGCGCTGTCGCCATTGGTGCAGATTTATCTGACAGGATGGCGTAATTCACTCCGCCAAATATGCCGAATACCAACTAATGGAAATAAGTGTCGGCCCGGGCGTAAATGTTTACATCCGCAACGTATCAATTAACTGGCAGGTCTGTTTATTTCAACCACAGCTTCATTCGGGAAACTTACCTGCCAAACAGCATTAATGATAAAATCGTTCACAGTTAATTTTCGGCAACGCTGACCAATACTGCGCATGGCACAGACCATGCCGCTCCGCCCATACATTCATTGACCGCCTGACGGGTAAGCCAGCCCGGTCAGAGATGACCCGATCGCGCCCGCCACAGCAGGATGGCATGGCGCTACCGCGTTATTAATGGGTCCGGTTTCGTCTGTTTAATTTTTGATTATTTTAAATCCAGCACCATCAGGGAGTTTTTAATATGTCGGCAAAAAAGCTGAAGTTGGGCGCCTTTATATTGATGATATTAACATCGGTATTTGGCGTCACTAATATCGGGATCGGTTTTTACCGAATGGGATATGCCGCCATTCCGATGTTCGTGATCGGCGGTCTGTTTTTCTTCATCCCGTTCATTTTGATGATGATTGAGTTTGGTACCGGCTTTCGCAAAGAGGCGGGCGGCATCTTTACCTGGATGCGCCACTCGGTCTCGACCCGATTCGCCTTTATCGGTCTGACCATGTGGTTCGCCTCCTACGTCATCTGGATGTTTGGCAAGGCGCTCTCTATGTGGGTGCCCCTCTCCTTCATGCTGTTTGGCCGCGACATCACCGTCATCCCGGTCACCCTGGGCACCAGCATCGACTTCGGCCCCTTTATTCTGGGAGTGGTCGCCATCGCGCTGGTTGCCACCGTCACCAAGCTCATCACCCTGGGTAGCGCCCGCTTCGCCAAAGTGGCGGCCATCGGCGGTCTCTCCGTGGTGGCACTCAACGTGTTGCTGCTGGTCGGTGGCGTCTTCACCTTCGCGGTGAGCGGCATGACTCTGCAGGAGCCCTTCACCCAGGCATCGCTGACGGCTTCTCCCAATGCCGCTTTCAACGACATCATCCCCTTCCTCGGCTTTATGGTGTTCGCCATCTTCGCCTACGGCGGGGTCGAGGCGATGGCCGGGGTGGCTGACGAGCTGGAAGATCCGGAGCGCGACCTCAAGCGCGGCATCTTCCTCTCCGGCGCCTTCATCGTGCTCTGCTACATCATCGGCTTTCTGGCGGTCGGCTCCATCATGCGCTGGAGCGACTTCCCGGCCGAGGGGATCACCTCACTCTCCGCCCTTTTCATCATCATGCTGGAGCTGGGGCGCCATCTGGGTGGCGAGTGGCTGGGACAGGTGTTCATGCGCTTTGCTGGCCTTGGTATGTTCCTGAGCTATCTGGGTGCCTTTATCGCCCTCTCCTACGCGCCGCTGCGCCAGTTCATCACCGGCACCCCGAGCTACTTCTGGCCGGAGCGTTTCCAGCGCGAGAACGAGAATGGCGTGCGGATTGAAGCCCTCAAGGTGCAAGCCTGGGTGGTCTGTCTGTTCATTGCCGCCAAGTCCATCTTTACCCTGATCAACCCGGAAGGGGCCGCCGCCCTCTATGAGCTGATCATCACCATGACCAACGTCGGCATGACCCTGCCCTACATGTTCCTCATCTACGCCTGGTATCGCTATCGCAACAACCCGGCGCTGGGCAAGGACCTGATCTTCTTCAAGAGCGCGGGCTCGGTACTGTTTGCCACCATCATCAGCCTGATCCTGGTCGCCTTCGGCAACGTCTTTACCGTGGTCGCCCCCTTTATCTCCGGCGATATCTCCACCGGCGTCTGGACCATCATTGGCCCGCTGCTGTTCGTGGTGATCGCCATGCGCTTCAAGATCAAGCAGGAAGATGCCCACTAAACGGTAAGCAATGCTCCATGCCAATCGGGACTGTTCTGGTCCCGATTTTTTTTAGCGCCGGCTTCCGCTCGCCATCACGACCAGCCCATATTGTTAATGCAGAAAAGACTCCATGGAGACCCTTTTTACGTTCTCCTCGCCGCCAGAGCGCGCTCAACGCCGTAAATTATCAATATCAAGGTGAGAATGATTGTGAAGCGCCAGTTCACGACATATAACTTAGCGAGATATCCCTGTATTTCGTCCGGTAGAGCTGATCATGATGATGCGTTCCCTCCTTCCCCTGTTGCTTGGCGCAGTAATGCTGCCGGCCACTATGGACAGTGCCCATGCCAACCCCTTTTCCGCCAGCAGCAAAAGCAGCAGCGGCTTTCTCGAGCGACGGGATGTGCCCAACCTCAGCTCGGCTGCCTTCGTGGTGGCCAACCACAGAACCGGCGAGGTGATCTCCGAGCGCAACGGCAACCGGGTAATGCCCATCGCCTCACTCACCAAGCTGATGACGGCGCTGGTAGTGCTGGATGCCAACCTGCGCCTCAACGAAATGCTCACCGTGACCAATGCCGACATCGACCGCATCAAGGGAACCGGCTCGCGCCTGGCCATAGGTTCCAGGCTCAGCCGCGCCGAAATGCTCCATATCGCCCTGATGTCCTCTGAAAACCGTGCCGCCTCGGCACTGGCCCGCCACTATCCCGGCGGTCAGCGCGCCTTTGTCGAGGCGATGAACGCCAAAGCCCGCATGCTGGGGATGTGGAATACCCACTATGCAGACAGCACCGGGCTCAACCCGCGCAATGTCTCCACCGCGCAGGATCTCGCCAAGCTCGCCGCCGCAGCGGCCTCCTATCCGCTGATCCGCCAGTACTCCACCGACGAGCAGAGTTATGTGCGCACCAACAAGCGTCAGCTGCACTACCTCAACTCCAACCGGCTGATCCGCGAAGGGCAATGGGAGTTCACCCTCTCCAAGACCGGCTATATCCGTGAAGCGGGCCGCTGTCTGGTGCTGGGCACCAAGGTCAATCGTGAGCCGGTGATCATGGTGTTGCTCAATGCCGAGACCACCAACGATCGGGTCGCCGACGCCAAGCGGATCAAAACCTGGCTGGAGAGCTCGGGCAGAACCACCCTGGCCGCCAACCAGAGCAGCATGCTGACTCACCAGTAAGCTCGAGATCCCCAACCAAGCGAGGCGCCCGCCTCGCTTTTTTATCTGCATGAGCGCGCCCAAAAAACGGGAGCCCGCTCCCGTTACAGGTAACACCTTCCACCATCCCGTTACAAAATGTAACTACTCAACAGCGTAATTCACACTAATAGAATCAATTGGTTGTAACCTAGCAGCGAGAATTTTAGCGTGCCATCACAACCCCTGTAACGACGAGCCACCATGCGTATTTCCAGTATCGAGTGCGGGCGGGTACTGGCCATTCTGGCCGTGATGACCATTCACGTATCCCCCTTCGCCAATCCGTTCAATCCCGCCCTGTGGGGAAGTGGATCCTGGCTCTGGCTGAGCGGCACCATCAACCAGTTATGCCGCTTTGCCGTGCCGCTGTTTTTCCTCTGTGCCGGTTACTTTCTGCAGCCGAGACTGAGCCGCGAAGCGCCGCTGACCGTGGCCTGGCGCTACTGCCACCCCTTGCTGCTGCTCTGGCTGGTATGGAGTCTGGTCTACCTGCTGGTGCCGTTCAATCCGCTGGATGCCGTACAGCAAGGCTATCTGGCCTCCCTGCGCGGGCAGTGGCAATTCCAGCTCGGCGACCCCCTCAATGGCTGGCTGGTGGGCGGCATGATCCACCTCTGGTTCCTGCCAGCCCTGGTCATGGCGGTAGCCCTGCTGGCACTCTGTTACCGGCTTGGCAGACCATCGCTCGCCATCTGGCTGGGTCTTGGCCTCTACCTGCTGGCGCTGCTGGGGGGCTCCTATGCCAAGCCGCTGCTGGGCGCCGAGTGGCCACTGCTCACCCGTAACGGCCCCTTCTTCTCCCTGCTGTTTGTGGCGCTCGGGGCCCTGTTGCGCCAGCGTCAGTGGCAGCCCGATGCCCGCACCGGCTGGCAACTGCTGCTGGCGGGCGTGACGCTCTATGGCTGTGAAGCCTGGGCGCTGCAGCACTTTGCCGCAGTGCCGCTCACCCGCCACGACTTCCTGCTCGGCTCCCTTCCCTGGGCTCTCGGCCTGTTTGGACTGCTGCTGGCCAACCCCGAGTGGGGCAAGGGCAGCTGGCTTGAACGTCAGGCCCCCAAAGTGCTCGGGATCTACTGCCTGCACATGATGCTGGTGGTCTGGCTCTTCGTGTTTGGCCCGCAGGCCGCATCCATCCTGTGGGAGATCGCCAAGGTGCCGCTGCTGCTGGGATCGTCTCTGCTGGTCTATCGCCTGCTGGCGACTATCCCCCTCACCCGCCGACTGCTGAGCACTCGCTGAGTCCGATATCCGGCCCGTCCTATCGGGCCGGATATCGCTTCACATTTCGCACCTTTTTCTTCCGCTACGCCCTTTTCCCTCGCTTCGTTCTCGCGGTTTGCTGTAATGGCTCTGCTTTTCAGCCGAGCTCTGCCGACCACACAACACGCACCCAAAGCCCCCTCCATTTTCACCTTGCCAGACAAATGAAAATCAATATCATTGGCATCCCGCTTAAGCGGGTCAGGCTAATTATAATTAAATCAATATGTTCGAGCCGTCAGGTCGACATCCAAAGAGTCAATATTGAATATGCAGCACCCTCACTTTCGCAGAACGCTGGTCTCGCTGGCACTGCTGGGCACCGGCTTCACTGCCCAGGCCACCGATGAAACCATGACTGTGGTTGGCAAACGCTCCCAGCATCAGGAAGTTGCCACCGCAACCCGTACCAATACGCCAGCCAAGCTGGTTCCCCAGACCATCGACAGCGTCAAGGTCAGCGAGCTGACCGCCTTCGGCCAACCTACGCTGAGTGAAGCCCTGAGCGGCATTCCCGGGGTCAACGCAAGCGGTGATACCCGCTTCGACGGGGTCAATATCCGCGGCTTCAGCGCCAGCAACGACTTCTATCTCGACGGATTCCGCGACGACATGCAGTACACCCGGGATCTCGGCAACATCGAGCGGGTGGAAGTGCTCAAGGGCCCGGCTGCCGTGCTCTACGGCCGCGGTAGCACGGGGGGCATCGTCAACCGGGTCAGCAAGAAGCCGCAAAAAGGGCAGGAGTCCAGCGTCACCGCCCGGGTCGGCGGCTTTGACAGTCAGCGACTGGCCGCCGACCTCAATGGCGAGGCGAGTGAGCAGGTGCAACTGCGCCTCAACATGGCGCAAGAGGACAAAGATAGCTTCCGCAACGGCGTGAAGAGCAAGCGCACCCTGCTGGCCCCCTCCGCCAACTGGGAGATCAGCGACAACCTCAACTGGCTGGTGCAGTACGAGCGCAACGAACATGACCGCACCCCGGATCGCGGCATTCCCGGGGTCAATGGCCGTCCGGCCGATGTGCCGCGAGAGTATGTCTACAGCGATACCAGCCGCGACTTCATCGATGACGTGGCACAATCCACCCGCTCACGCCTCTCCTGGGATATCAACGATCAGTGGCAGTTGCGCCAGCAGCTCGGTTACTCCACCCTCGACAGCCAGTTTGACAACACCTATGTCACCAGCGTCAAAGGGGATCAGGTGACCCGCTCCCGCTGGCAGCAGGATCTCAAAGCGAAGAACCTGATCAGCAACACCGAGGCAGAAGGTCTGTTCCAGACCGGCCCGGTGGAACATCGCCTGCTGGCCGGCTTCGAGCAGAACTGGCAGGAGCGCACACCCAAGCTCTACCAGAACGCCACCGCCATCCCGTCCGGCAACCTCTACGACCCGGGCTCACTGCCTACCTACAATGGCGCCATGAAGCTCTCCAGCGACGCCAAACACAAGGTGCGCGGCAATGGCCTCTATCTGCAGGATCAGCTCAGCCTGGGTGACTGGCATCTGGTTGGCGGGCTGCGCCGTGACGACTTCACCGTCACCAGTCGCCGCTACGACCTCAACAAGGAGGAGAGCGTCTCGGTCAACAGCCTGAGCCCGCGCCTCGGTCTGGTGTGGAATCCCCTCGAGGATCACGCCTTCTACACCTCCTACAGCAAGACCTTCACTCCGGTGGGTGGCGAGCTGATCGGCATCACCCCGGGTGACAAGAACAACGGGCTGGAACCCCAGCACACCCGCCTCTACGAGGGGGGGGTGAAGAGTGACTGGCTGAACGGCAAGCTGGCGACCACTCTCTCCCTCTATCGACTGGAGATGTACAACAAGCGCACCAAGGACCCGCTGGATCCCACCAAGGTGATCCTTACCGGCCTGCAACGTACCGAAGGGATCGAGCTGAGCGCCCGTGCCGAGCTGACCGACGAGATCTATCTGCGTGGCGGCTTCGCCATTCAGGATGCGGAGCAGGTCAAGGCGGATGCGGATCTGCAGGGCAAGCGCCCGATGAACGTCTCCCGTCAGAATGGCCAGCTCTATCTCGGCTACAAGAGTGGCGAGCAGGGCTGGTTCGGCGAAACCGGCGTGACGGCAGTGGGCGATCGCTTTGCCGACAACGCCAACACCACCACACTGCCCGGTTACGCCCGCTTCGATGCGCGCGCCGGTTATCGCTGGCAACAGTGGGAAGCCGAGCTGAGCGCCGAAAACCTGACCGATCACGAGTACTTTGTCAGCGCCACCAGTGCCACCCAGATCATGCCGGGTACGCCCCGTCAGCTGAGTCTGACCGGAACCTACCGCTTCTGATCTCTGTGACAACCACCCCGACTGGCCAGCCCTTGCTGGCCAGTTTTTTTATGAAGCAACCACGATGAAACGCAGAAGAGTTCCCCTTCACAACAACAAATGGGTACGCCGCCTCCATGCCTGGGCCGGTTTTTTTACCCTCGCCCTGATGCTGATGTACGGCATCACCGGTCTCTGGCTGCAACACCGTGCCGTGTTGCCCATCCCCGGCCCCCACACCGATAAATCGAGTGAAGAGATAATGCTGGAGGCGCCACTCGCCAGCCCGGAGCAGCTGAAAAGCCTGCTGCAACAGCGCTATCCCGATACCTTTGCCGACGGGCGAACCATGATCACCCCGGCCCAGACCCTGCCCACCCCGAACGGCCCGCTCACCCTGCCCGCCAAGTGGGAGATGCGCGGCGTCACCCTCAGCCAGAGCGTGGCCGCCAGCTATGTCGAGGGTACCCTGCTGGTACGTACCGACCTGCAGCAAGCCAACTTTGCCGCCAGCCTCAACCGGCTGCACCGCGGCATGGGCACCGGCCTCGGCTGGCAGCTGTTTGGCGATATCGCCGCCCTGGCCCTGCTGCTGCTCGCCCTCACCAGCCTGTTTATGTGGACCAAGCTGCACGGCACACCCAGAGCCATCATCGCGCTGACGCTCGCAGGCAGCCTCGGTACCCTGCTGTTTGCCCTGCTGGGATAACGCAGCAACCATGATCTGATGCAGCAAGGTTTGGAAAGAAAACAGCGATAGAAACAAGCCGCTGGCGGTGATGTCGGCGGCCACATCAAGAAAAGGAAATAACGGAGAGCGGGAAAAGAGAAGGGATACCAAGAGGTAACGGGAAGTACTGCCAGCTCAACAGTAACGCCCCAAAAGCGTAGAAACGCCAAAAAACAAAAGGCCATCATTGCTGATGGCCTTTTGTCATGAATTTTATGGTGCCCGGGGTCGGACTCGAACCGACACGGTTATTCACCGGCGGATTTTGAATCCGCTGCGTCTACCGATTTCGCCACCCGGGCAACTGCGAGGGATTATACGAATGGCGCGATGCCATGCAAGGTGTTTTTCGATTGAACACTCCCGTTTGTTCATTTATTCAACGCCTTGCCGATGCGGGGCCAGTTACATAGAATGCCGCCATCATCTTAATGGAATAAAAACGATGGCCAAGCCTAAAAAAGTCCAACAAAAATCCCCCTCTCCCGCCACTCAGCCATACCCGTCAGCAGGTCTGCTGCGTCGCCTCGGCGCCCTGATCTATGATGCGCTGGTGGTGACTTCGCTGCTGATCATCGCCGGCTTTATCGGCATGGGGGTCGCCAAGCTGCTGCTGGTCACCGGCATGGCCAGCGTACCGGCGGGTGAAGATACCGTCTGGTTGCTGACCCGCCACCCCCTGAGCCTGATCTACACCCTGTGGCTCGCCTTCGTCATCTGCGGTTTCTACACCTGGTTCTGGACCCGCGCTGGCCAGACCGTCGGCATGCGCGCCTGGCGGCTGCGCATTCAGAACGAAGATGGCAGCCATATCCGTATTACCCAGGCGCTGATCCGTCTCGCCACTGCCGCCTTTGGTCTGGGCAACCTGATGTGCCTGTTCAACCGCAAGCGCCCACGGGCGTTCCAGGATATCTGGGCCGAATGCGAAGTGATTGTGCTGAGCAAAGAGGCAAATCTGGAATTGTTGAACAAGTAATACCGGATCAATGCAATAACGAAAGAGGGCACCAGCAGGTGCCCTCTTTGTATTACCACGTGTGAATTACTGCTTGCGGCTGAGGATGTAGAAGGAGATGCCGCCAAACAGCAGGCTGGGCGCGACAGCCGCCAGAATGGGCGGTACCGCATAGACCAGACTGATGGGGCCAAACACCCGATCACTCACATAGACGGCAAAGCCGGTCATGATCCCCATCAGCATCCGCGCGCCCATGCTCACCGAGCGTAGTGGGCCGAAGATGAAGGAGGAGGCCAGCAGGATCATCGCCACCACCGAGAGCGGTGACAGCAGTTTGCGCCACATCTCCAGCTTGTAGCGACCGGCATCCTGCTTGTTGGCGTCCAGGTAACCGATGTAGTCGAGCAGACCGGAGACCGAGAGATTCTCGGGGTCGATACTCACCACCCCCAGCTGCTTGGGCGTCAGCTCCGAGCTCCACTCCATCTTGTCGTGCTCTTCACTGCGGATCTGAGCCGGGTCGTCGAAGCGGGTAACCTGCGTCTGCTTGAGCAGCCAGTGATGCCTTTCAAATACCCCCTCCCGTGCCTGCACCACGTCGATCAGCTTGCGCTCGGGGGTGAAACGATAGAGGGTGATGCCGGTCAGGGCACCATCGTTGCGCACCCCGTTGATATTAACGAAGTTGTTGCCATCCCGTGCCCACACCCCGTAGGCCGAGACGGTAAGCCGCCCTTCCGACATGGCACCGGCACGGATATCATCCGCCATCCGTTTGGCGACAGGGGCCACATACTCCCCCATCAGTCCTACCAGGATCATCAGCGGGATCGCGGTTTTGAGCGCCGCCATTACAATACTGATCTTGGAGCGGCCCGCCGCCTGCATCACCACCAGCTCGGAGCTGGTCGCCAGCTGGCCCAGACCGATCAGACCGCCCAGCAGTGCCGCCAGCGGGAAGAAGAGCACCGCCTCCTTGGGCATGGAGAGCAACACATAGTAGAGAGCATTGAGCATGTCGTAGTTGCCCTCTCCGACAGACTTGAGCTGTTCCACATACTTGATGAGCGCAGCAAGACCAACGAGCGTGAGCTCACACAGCAGGATCGACATAAAAATGACCCTGCCGATATATCTATCGAGAATGCCAAACATCAGCGGTAGTTCCTATGTGGGCTTCATCATTTTGATTTGTTTATGAAATATTTGCTCTTTACCCCGTTCCACCAGCTGGTGCCCTGCAAATTGAGGGGCAGGCCAATAAACAGCAGATAACCGAGCGGAACCAGGAACATCCCCGGCCAGTAGGGCAACCGGCCACTGTCGATAGCCGAGCGGGCAGCACTGAGCAGCAGGAAGTAGGAGAGATAGAGCATGATGGCCGGCAACAGCTTGGCGTAGCGCCCCTGACGGGGGTTGACCCGAGCCAGCGGAACTACCAGCAGGGTGAGCACCGGAATGGAGAGGGGCAGCGAGATACGCCATTGCAATTCACCCATCATGTCGTTTTCCTGGGTACCCAGCAGCTCCATGGTGGGTTTGGCCGCCGCCTTGCGGTTGGAGCGCTCCATCTCCTGCTGACGGATCACCAGACCATACTCGCGAAAATCGGAGATCTGGAACTGCTTGCCGGAGAAGTTGCCTTCATAGCGGGAACCATCCTTCAGAGTCAGCCACTGCAGACCATTCTCATCGATCGTCACCACCCCTTCGCTGGCCACCACCACCGAAGGGGGGTTGCTGCCTTCAGCCCGCTGCAAGATGAAGATCTTCTGCAGCTTCGAGCCGTTGTCGTTCAAATCCTGGATATAGGCAACCAGGCGCCCCTTATCGAGCTCCATAAAGCGGCCCGCCTGCAGGAAAGAGATCCCCGGATCCGACTTGAACTCGTCGATCACCTGATACTCTCGCTCCTTGGCCTGCGGGGCGATCCAGCCGGTGTTGAACGCTGCGACTGCAGCGGTCAGCAAGGCCAGCAACATGGCGCTGCGCATTACGAAACGGTGGCTGAAACCCACCGCATGCATCACCGTCATCTCGCTTTCGGCGTAGAGGCGACCATGGGCAAACAAAATGGCTAAAAAGAGACTGATAGGCAGCATCAACAGCGCCATATTGGGCAAGTTGAGCAGCAGCAGGGTGGAGACCAGACGTGTCGGCACCTCGCCATCGGCGGCATCACCGATGATCTTGATAAATTGTTGGCTGACAAAGATAAGCAGCAATACGAATAACACTGCCAGCTGGGTTTTCAGGGTTTCCCTGAACAAATATCGGAAAACGATCACAGTCATTCCCAAGTAAACTTGTGTTTTTAGTCGAATGCCTGAAAAATAGGGCCGTATATTGGATTTTTACCAGTTTGAACTGCGGAGCCTGTGGCTGTTCGCTCCGCCTCTGATACCCCAACAAGCACCGCATTATTCAATAAAAGGTGCCTTTTGTCTTTAGGATGTAGGAGATTCCATGGAGTTCAGTGTAAAGAGTGGCAGTCCAGAGAAGCAACGGAGCGCCTGCGTCGTAGTCGGCGTATTTGAGCCGCGTCGCCTCTCTCCGGTTGCCGAACAACTGGACAAGATCAGCGATGGCTATATCAGTTCGCTGCTGCGCCGTGGCGACCTGGAAGGGAAACCAGGCCAGATGCTGCTGCTGCATCAAGTACCGGGCGTGCTCAGCGAGCGCGTACTGCTGGTCGGATGCGGCAAGGAGCGGGAACTCGACGAACGCCAGTACAAGCAGATCATCAACAAGACCATCACCACCCTGAACGAAACCGGCTCCATGGAAGCGGTCTGTTTCCTCACCGAGCTGCACGTCAAGGGTCGGGATACCTATTGGAAGGTGCGCCAGGCGGTAGAAACCACCAAGGCGGGCCTCTACAGCTTTGATCAGTTCAAGACCAACAAGGCCGAGCCACGTCGCCCGCTGCGCAAGCTGGTATTCAACGTGCCGACGCGTCGGGAACTGACCATTGGTGAAAAAGCCATCGCTCACGGTCTGGCCGTGGCCAAGGGTGTGCGGGTCTGCCGCGACGTGGCGAACATGCCGCCCAACGTCTGCAACCCGGCCTATCTGGCCTCCCAGGCCCGTCGTCTGGCCGATGCCTACGACAACATCACCACCAAGGTGGTGGGCGAGCAGGAGATGGCCGAACTCGGCATGAACTCCTATCTGGCCGTGGCTCGCGGCTCCGACAACGAAGCCATGATGGCCATCATCGAATACAAGGGTCATCCGGATGCCAAGCCCATCGTGCTGGTTGGCAAGGGTCTGACCTTCGACTCCGGCGGCATCTCCATCAAGCCGGCCGACGGCATGGACGAGATGAAGTACGACATGGGTGGTGCCGCCTCCGTGCTCGGTACCATGCATGCGCTGGCCCAGCTGCAACTGCCGATCAACGTCATCGGCGTGCTGGCAGGCTGCGAGAACATGCCGGGTGGCAACGCCTATCGTCCGGGTGACATCCTCACCTCCATGTCCGGCCAGACCATCGAAGTGCTCAACACCGATGCGGAAGGTCGTCTGGTGCTGTGTGATGCGCTGACCTATGTGGACCGCTTCGATCCGGAAACCGTCATCGACGTGGCGACCCTGACCGGTGCCTGCGTCATCGCGCTGGGCCACCACACCTCGGGTCTGCTGGCCAACCACAACCCGCTGGCCCACGAGCTGCTCAACGCCTCCGAGCAGGCGGGTGATCGCGCCTGGCGTCTGCCGCTATTTGACGAGTATCAGGAGCAGATCGACAGCCCGTTCGCCGACATGGCCAACATCGGCGGTCGTCCGGCCGGCACCATCACCGCAGCCGCCTTCCTGTCACGCTTCACCAAGAAGTACAACTGGGCCCACCTGGATATCGCCGGGACTGCCTGGAAGAGTGGCAAAGACAAAGGCTCCACCGGTCGTCCGGTGCCCCTGCTGACCCAGTTCCTGCTGAACCGGGCTGGCGTGGATATCGAAGAGAAAGAGTAACTCTCCGGCCCCTGCCGATGGCTGCATCGGAAGGGTTGGCGTTACCCTGAACCACAAGGAAGAGGCCCGCCTCTTCCTTGTTTCATTCTTGAATCAGTGAGTTGCGGACGGGAAACGCCCCGTCAGCCTCATGAGGCGGTCAACAGTCCGTCACCGCAAAACGGGATCAACCTGATGAGCCAAGTGACCTTTTACCTGATGAGCGAACAGGATGACACGCAGGCCTCTGCGGTCGAGCGACTGGCCTGTACTCTTGCGGCCGAGTCGTGGGGCACGGGCCATATCTACCTGTTCTGCAACGATGAGGCCCAGGCCCTGCGTCTGGACGAGCTGTTGTGGCAACTGCCACCGGAGCGCTTCGTGCCGCACCAGCTGCAAGGCGAAAGTGGCATGGCCCCGGTGGAGATCGGCTATCAGCCACCGAAACGGCGCTACGCCCGCCTCATCAATCTGGCCACTGCGACACCTTTGTTTGCAGGACACTTCGCTCAAGTGGTAGATTTTGTCCCCACTGACGAAACACAAAAGCAGCAAGCTCGCGAGCGCTACAAGCACTATCGCCAGGCAGGCCATGCCCTCGAAATGAGGGATCAGCCCGTCCTTGCCGCACCGGATCCGGCGCAGCCCTGACTGCAACCAATTGATCCATAAAGAATCAACACCAGACTCCATCCATCCAGATTACGGCGAGACCATGGAAAAGACTTTTAATCACAACGCCATCGAACAGGCGCTCTATCAGCATTGGGAAGCACAGGGTTACTTCAAGCCCCACGGCGACACCAGCAAAGACTCCTTCTGCATCATGATCCCGCCGCCGAACGTCACCGGCAGCCTGCACATGGGTCACGCCTTCCAGCAAACCCTGATGGATACCCTGATCCGCTACAACCGCATGCAGGGCAAAAACACCCTGTGGCAGGCAGGTACCGACCATGCCGGTATCGCCACCCAGATGGTGGTTGAGCGCAAGATCGCGGCAGAAGAGGGCAAGACTCGCCACGATTACGGCCGTGATGCCTTCATCGACAAGATTTGGCAGTGGAAAGAAGAGTCCGGTGGCACCATCACCCGCCAGATGCGCCGTCTGGGCGACTCCGTGGATTGGGAGCGCGAGCGCTTCACCATGGATGAGGGGCTCTCCGCCGCCGTGCAGGAAGTGTTCGTTCGTCTCTACGAAGATGGCCTGATGTACCGCGGCAAGCGTCTGGTGAACTGGGATCCGAAACTCAACACCGCCATCTCCGATCTGGAAGTGGAGAACCGCGAGATCAAGGGCCACATGTGGCACCTGCGCTATCCGCTGGCCAACGGCGCCAAGACTGCCGAAGGCAAGGATTACCTGATTGTCGCCACCACCCGTCCGGAGACCATGCTGGGCGATACCGCCGTGGCCGTGAACCCGGAAGACCCGCGCTACAAGGCGCTGATCGGCCAGCACATCCTGCTGCCACTGGTGAACCGTCTGATCCCCATCGTCGCCGACGAACACGCCGACATGGAGAAGGGCACCGGTTGCGTGAAGATCACCCCGGCCCACGACTTCAACGATAACGAAGTGGGCAAGCGCCACAGCCTGCCGATGATCAACATCTTCACCCTGGACGCTCACGTGCGTGCCGAGGCCGAAGTGGTCGATACCAACGGCAACCCGAGCACCGCCTACGATGCCGCCCTGCCGGCCGAGTTCGCCGGTCTGGAGCGCTTCGCCGCCCGTAAAGCGATTCTGGCCAAGCTGGAAGAGCTGGGTCTGCTGGACGAGATCAAGGATCACGTGCTGCAACAGCCGTACGGCGATCGCGGTGGCGTGCCCATCGAGCCGATGCTGACCGACCAGTGGTACGTACGCGTGGCACCGATGGCCAAGACCGCCATCGAGGCGGTGGAAGATGGCCGCATCCAGTTCGTGCCAAAGCAGTACGAAAACATGTACTTCTCCTGGATGCGCGACATTCAGGACTGGTGCGTCTCCCGTCAGCTGTGGTGGGGTCACCGCATCCCTGCATGGTATGACGACGCCGGCAACGTCTACGTGGGCCGCAGCGAAGATGAAGTGCGCGCAAAGCACAGCATCCCGTCCGTGACTACCCTGCGTCAGGACGAAGATGTGCTCGACACCTGGTTCAGCTCCGCCCTGTGGACCTTCTCCACCCTGGGCTGGCCGAACAACACAGAGGCGCTCAAGACCTTCCACCCGACCGACGTGCTGATGAGCGGCTTCGACATCATCTTCTTCTGGATTGCCCGGATGATCATGATGACCATGCACTTCATCAAGGACGAAAACGGCCAGCCACAAGTCCCGTTCAAGACCGTCTACATCACCGGCCTAATCCGTGACGAAGAGGGCCAGAAGATGTCCAAGTCCAAGGGCAACGTGCTGGACCCCCTCGACATGATCGATGGCATCTCGCTGGAAGATCTGCTGGAGAAGCGCACCGGCAACATGATGCAGCCGCAGATGGCCGAGAAGATCGCCAAGCGTACCGCCAAGCAATTCCCGGAAGGGATCGATGCCCACGGCACCGACGCCCTGCGCTTCACGCTGGCGGCGCTGGCCTCTACCGGTCGTGACATCAACTGGGACATGAAGCGCCTGGATGGCTACAACAACTTCTGCAACAAGTTGTGGAACGCCTCCCGCTATGTGCTGATGAACACCGAAGATCAGGATTGCGGCTTCAACGGCGGCGAGATGCAGTTCAGCCTGGCGGATCGCTGGATCCAGTCCCAGCTGCAAGTGGCCATCCGTGACTTCCGCACCGCCCTCGATACCTACCGCTTCGACATCGCGGCTGGCGTGCTGTACGAGTTTATCTGGAACCAGTTCTGTGACTGGTATCTGGAGCTGACCAAGCCGGTACTGACCAAGGGCTCTGAGGCCGAGCAGCGCGCTGCCCGCCACACCCTGGTGACCGTGCTGGAAACCCTGCTGCGTCTGGCGCACCCGATCATCCCGTTCATCACCGAGACCATCTGGAAATCGGTCGCCCCGCTGGCCGGCGTACACGCCGACACCATCATGATGCAGGCCTTCCCGGAGTTCGACGCCGCCAAGGTGGACGAAGCCGCGATGGCGGATCAGGAGTGGGTGAAGGAGTTCATCGTCAGCATCCGCAACATCCGCGCCGAGATGAACGTGGCCCCGAGCGTGCCCCTCAACGTGCTGCTCCAGTGCGATGCCAAGGATGCCCAGCGCGCCGCTGACAACGAGGCCTTCCTCAAGTCGCTGGCCCGTCTGGAGTCCATCCGCGTTCTGGCGGACGGTGAAACCGCCCCGCTGTCAGTGAAGAAGCTGATCGGCGCTACCGAGCTGATGATCCCGATGGCCGGTCTCATCGACAAGGATGCCGAACTGGCCCGTCTGGCTAAAGAGGTTGCCCGTCTGGTGGGCGAGTGCGGCCGTATCGAAGGCAAACTCGGCAACGAAGCCTTCGTCGCCAAGGCGCCGGAAGCGGTCATCGCCAAAGAGCGCGAGAAGCTGGAAGATTACCGTCTCCAGCTGACCAAGCTGGAAGCCCAGCAGGCTGAAATCGCCGCGCTGTAAGCACCGCCCCAACCGATACAACAAAGCCCCCTGCCAAGGGGGCTTTTTCATATCCGCGCTTCCCGCTTCAGCTCACCAGCAGCCAGCCGCAAAAACCGAGATAGAGCAAGCCCACCAGCGCCAACCGCCCGGCGGTCATCACTCCCTTTCTGAACCCCCACCAGAGCAACCCCACCGCCAGCAGCGTCACCAGCGAGGAGGCCATCATGGCACCATCCAGCAACCAGGGGGTGAAGATCAAGCAGAAGGCCTTGGGGATAGTGCCCTGGATCATCATGGCCCCGGAGATATTGGCCAGCGCCAGCCGATTCTTGCCCTGTCGCACCCAGATCAGCACGTTCATCAGCTCCGGCATCTCGGTCGCCACCGGACTCAACAGCAGGGCCGCCAGCACCGGCGAGAGGCCAAACAGTTCGCCCATGCTCTCCAGCTGATGGACAAACAGCTGTGCCGCCAGCGCCACCACCACTAACGCAGCCAGCGTCTGCAGCAGCACCTTGCCAAGAGGCGGGATCCCGGCATTTGGAGCCAGCTTGAGGGGCTCAGGCAACTCGACCTCATGGCTGTCGCTCTGCTTCAGCTCGCGCCTTACATAGACGAGGTAGACCAGCAGGAAGAGCGGGGCCAGCCAGCTCTTGCCGGTAAAGGCGACCAGACCCAGTACAGTGGCCACCAGAAAGATTCCCATAAACCAGCGCTGATCCCGGCCAATCTCGCGCTGTACCTCCCCATTGATGGCGCGCTCGGTACGCCCCATGCAAAGCAGCAGAGTGAGACCGACCGCACCATAGCCGATGGTGGCCAGCACCAGCGGCCCGCCGAGGGCGGCGCCGATGCCGATCTCCTGCTGGGCGGTTGTATTGCCTATCAGCAGGGCGGTCAGGGTGACGATGCATTCGGGCAGCGCCGTACCCAGTGCAGCCAGCAGCGAACCAGTGGCACTTTGCGAGAGTTTGAAGTGGTGTCCGGTCCATTCGATGCCGTTAACGAAGTATTCGCAGGCAAGGTAGATGGTGACCGCAGAGACGAGAAATAACAGCAGGGTAATCAACATAATAGATACCGCCAGGCGAGCAGAATAACCGATGGACCCAACATGGCTCGCCCGGCTGGCGTGCATATCGAGGCCAAAGGTCTTGCAGAGCGATAGTGCCTATCGCCGCCCATGCCATGGATGCGAGGATCCAAGAGTGTTGACATGGGCCCGGCCCGGAATACGGGCGGGTTGCTACTCCCCAATGACTGAGGGGACGTTTTACCAACTCGACCGTCACCTCACAAGGCAAATTACTGACAACTCATTCAATAAGTTGTAAGGAAATGTATCGCCAGCCTCCCCTCCCCGGCGCCATTACGCTGTTGGCACACCGATTGCTGTAGGTAGTTCACTATCCACAACAGTTTGGGAAGGATGAACAATGAAACGGTGGATCCAACATTTCTATCAACTCAGCCGCCTCAATTGGCTAATGGTCTGGTTGTTGCTCTGTTGCAGCATCATTTTGCTGTTTCCGGCCGGGCTGATGAAAGGGGCCGTCAGCCAGTGGGCTGCGGATCATGCGGCCTGGCTGGGGGTCGGCATGCTGATCGCCATCTCCTACTTCTGCAGTCAGGGCTTCCTGATCGCCTGGGAGTGGGCTTGCGAAGAGTGGCAGGCGCGCCGTCAGCAGGACCAGCTGGCCCAGATGATCGGCTTCCTCGACTTCAACGAAAAGGCGGTGCTGCGCGAGTTCGTGCTACAGCGTAAAAGCGTCATAAACTTGCCGATCACCGAGCCCGCCGTCAAAAACCTGATGGATGCCGGCGTCCTCACCTATGCCTACGGCAAGCCGACCCGAGATAAGGATGACGAGAACCAGATCCGCGCCCTGATGATCGCCCTGCCCGCCCGACCGCTGCTCACCTACAAGGTGCTGGGGCTGTCGCGTGGCAAGATGAGCGACGAACAGGTGGAGCAGATCATGAACGCCCGCCCCAAGTTCGCCCAGAAGGGGTTCCAGCGCTAACCGCCCCCCAACCGCCAGATGCAAAAGAGCCGGACACTGTCCGGCTCTCTAATTTCTGCGCGATGCTCTGTACCATCCCTTACGTCTTGTTGTGCCCTAACCCTTTAGGCTGGAGCAAAAGCTCACATCCGCAACCTTGGTCACCGGATCGAAGCTGTGATAGAGCTCGAAACAGGGTCGATCATCAAATTCGAAACCGGCCGCTACCACCTCACCGATATGTTGCTGCCAGAGTGCGGGGTACTGGGCCGGGTCGGTCACGGTAAAACGTGACTGGCCATAGCGGCCGCCCGCCAGCTGCTGGATCTCCACATTGCCGCGGCCTTTGGTCCCCGCCGGCACGGTGACGCAAATATCGGTGCGGCACTGCTGGGGAGCCGTCACTTCGGGGTTGTCGTGGTAGATGAAGATCCACTCCCCTTCGGCCAAGCCCAACCCGACAGCCCATTGATAGAGCTGGTCACACACCGGCTCATAGCCTATGCCGTAAGGGCCGGTGACCCGGATATAGGCCAGAGTGCGCGCAGCCATCTGTTCGGTTTTCATCTGTAGCCTCCTTTCACTGGAACGGCCTTCAGCATAATCAGAGACCCGGGCAGCCGCGTGTCCATTCTTGCTCAGTTGCAAGAGTGACGGCTGGCGGCGCAACATCCCCGGTGCCATGGCAAACTGCTTGCGAAACGCCTTGGCAAAGGCCTGTGAGCTGGCAAAACCGGCCGAGAAGGCAATCTCGGAGATCGGGTCGCGACTGTAGCAGAGAGAGCGAGCAGCCCGCTCCAACCGCAGGCGACGCTGCATCTCGGCCGGGGTTTCACCGGTGACGGCGGTAAAGACCCGATGAAAGTGATAGCTGGAGAGCGCCGCAAGACTGGCCGCCTCACTGAGGCAGAGCTCGGGATTCTGCTCCAGCGCCCGGATCACCGGGCGCAATCTGGCCTGATAATCGACCATGCCATTAGCGACTGACGCCCCCCGTAACTCTGGCCATATAGAACACATCCACATAGCGCCCTTGCCGGAAGGCATAGTCGCGGGCCCGACCCTCCTCCACAAAGCCGAACTTGTGATAGAGCGCCCGCGCCGCTTCGTTATCGACAAAAACCGTCAGCTCAATCCGGTGCAGGTTGAGCCAGTTATCGGCCAGATCCAGCGCCGCAGCCATCAGGGCAGAGCCCACCCCCTTGCCTGCCCAGTCATCCCGTACCCCCATACCGATACAGGCCACATGCTTGCGTCTCGGATTGGGCTCAACCAGCAGCGAGAGCTGGCCTACCAGCAAGCCGTCAACATCGGCGACCAGTGCCACCACGCTGTCACTCTCCAACCGCTTCTGCCACTGGCTAAGGGGAGACATAGGCAAGTGCAAAGTGCCCGCCTGGGCATTGGGCATGGCATAGAGATCCCGCAAGGCGGGGGCATCGGCGGATTCGGCATGACGGATGGTAATCTGCATATGAGGCTCCTTCTCGAAACGTCCATCATGCATCATCCATCGCATCAGTCCATACAACCGGCACGGTCAGAGTGATTTATTGTCGGCAGACAGGGCTGCACACTGAGCCATTCAGCCAGTTTCATAGGTGAAAAAAAACGGAGCAAACGCTCCGTTTTTCAATGCTTTATCAATCCCGGACGGAACGCGCTTCGCGCTCTTGCCGCTCCCTTGCCAACAGGCGTTTGTACCACCAGCTACTGCGACGACGTTGTGCATTGGAAGAGCGACGAGCCATTTCTTAGGTTCCAGCCAAGAGTAGAAAGGAGCTGCATTATGCGACAGGGATCACGTCCATGTCTTTAGCTGGATCAAGAAAAGCCTCACTGGCCCCCTGAAATCCTCTTCTGGTTTTGCTGCCATGTGGCCACTGGCAGCACCATCGCAGGGGAACGCCAGACTCTCAGGCCCACTCCAGCAATCAACCCGGCCCCGAGTTTACTTGACGGATAATCATACAGCCTGCTGGCATTGTGGAACCAATATGGTAGCCTGCCAGCGCCTGCGGGCAGTCTCTCGCTGCCACGCGCAAACTCCCGGTGAATTTGTCACGTCCTGACAAAATATAACCTTATTTATCAAATCGTTATTTGGATCTTATCCCAATGCGTATCATGCCGTTGCTCAAGGCTGCCTGCCTGAGCCTGATGTTGTCCGCCTGCGTTGCTCCATTGCTGATGATGAGCCCCACCAGCCAGCTGATGTGGGCCCTGCTCAAGCCGCTGGTCGGCTTTGACCCGAACGAGGTCAATCTGTTCGAACAACCCCTGATCAAGGATCGGATGACCGCCATCCTTGGCCCCAATTACGACAGCACCATGCAGTTGCTCAAGACGGCCGACAAGTTACAGCAGGAGGGGCCGCTTTTCTATGTGGTCTCCGAGTATGCGCCCGTGCCGGATATCGCCAAGCAGGCGGGGATGGTGTGGAACTCGCAAACCAACCAGATGTCTGTATTGCTGCAAAAAGGGGATGGCACCACCCTGACCTTCGGCGAAAATCTGGCGGGCACGGCACCGACCTGGCCAACCGCCATGCAGGGCTGGCAGACCCCCACCAGCCAGCTCACCCCGGCGGCCAATGCCCTGACCGGTACGGCAACCAGTCAGAGTGGCGCCTCCCCCTTCTCCCTTGGCAGCGCGCTGGGCACAGTGACTCGCGGCGTCACCGGCTCGCTGACCAACAGCGCCAGCCAGGCCATCAGCGGCGCAGCCGCCAACGCCACAGGGCAGGCCACCCAAGCGGTAAGCCAAAGCGCGACCGATCTGACCCGTAGTGCAACCACCGCAGTCACTGCACCCGCCAAACAGGCGGTGAGCAGCACCGCTGCGACCGCAACGCAAGAAGCCACCAAGGCCGTTGCCACTCCTGCCAAACAAGCCGTCAGCACCGCCGCCGCAACCGTGACGCAAGAAGCCACCAAGGCCGTTGCCGTTCCTGCCAAACAAGCCGTCAGCAGCGCAGCTGCGACCGCGACGCAAGAAGCCACCAAGGCCGTTGCCACGCCTGCCAAACAGGCCGTCAGCAGTGCCGCCACGACCGTGACGCAAGATGCGACCAAGGCCATTGCCGCACCTGCCAAACAGGCTGTCAGCAGTGCCGCCGAGACCGTGACACAAGAAACAACCAAGGCCGTTGCTGCGCCAGCCAAACAGGCTGTCAGCAGTGCCGCTGCGACTGCAACGCAAGAAGCGGCCAAGGCCATTGCCGCCCCTGCCAAACAGGCTGTCAGTGCCGCCCCCCATACGGCCGGAGAGAGCATCGCCGATACCGCCAGAGAGGCAGAAGCCGAAGCGCGTGCCAAGGCTGAGGCGGAGATGGAGGCCCTGCTAAAATAAACCGACAGGTCACCGCGAGGTGGCCTGTTGCGTTATCCGCGACCCGACTATGAACTTCTGGCCAAGGACACATAGACTGATAGGTAATTCACTGCACAAGGAGTGCGCCATGCGATCCCTGCTCGCGGCCCTTATCGCCCTGCTCCTGCTGACCAGCTTCCCCGCACGGTCCGCCTTTATCTATTACTCGGAGCAGAACATGCCCCTCAACGGGCTGGACAAGGAGGGCAAGCCCATCGGGCTGGCAGTTGAGCTGCTGCGGCTGATGTGGCGCGAGCTGGGGGAGCCGGAGCAACCGATCCAATTTCTGCCATGGGCCCGCGGTTGGTATCTGCTGACCCAGCAACCGGAGGCCGTTCTTTTTACCACCGCCAGAACCAAAGAGCGTGATCCCCATTTCCTATGGGTTTGCCCCATCAGCCACTCGCGAGTGACGCTGGTCGGACGAAAACAGGATGCCCCCAGAGTGACCGGCAAGGGGGATCTGGCCAAACTGCAGGTAGGGGTAATGCAGGCTGACGTGGGGGAGCAGTTACTGCTCAACCGCGGCATCAGCCCGGGCAACATGATGGCGGTGGAGCGCATGGAGCAGGTGGTACGCCAGCTCATCATGGCCCGTACAGATCTGGTAGCAGGCAACGAGGTGATGTTATTCCATCAACTGAAAGCTCTGGGATTTGCCGCGGAAGATTTCATCTCTGTCGCAGTGCTGGAGGAACAGGACAACTGCTTTGCTTTCAACCCGCGGGCGGATCGGCAGCAGGTCGCCCGGTTGCAACAAGCCCTCGATCAGGTTCGTCTCGGTAGCGAATACCGGCAGTTGATGGAACGCTACCAGCGGCTCAGTAACCTTCCCCAAAGCGATAAGCAGCTACCGAAGATCGAGTAACCCCGGTTCATCCTCTTCCCTCTGTGGTGATCAGATGGTTGAGGAAGAGATGAAACAGCTCGGCCCGCGAGCCGAGCCGCAACTTGCCGTAGAGGTGCTTGCGGTGATTCTTCACCGTGCCGCTGCCAATCCCGAGCTCCGCGGCAATCGCCTCCGTATCCAGTCCCTGCAGCAGCAACTCCGCCACCTGCCGCTCGCGCCGGGTAAGCCTATCGCCCCCGACACTCGCCATCGCCTGCTCCACCGCACTCCGGAGGCTGGCGCTGTCTGGCAGCACAGTGCTCTGGGCCAACAGCGGCTGACTCTGCCGCCACTGCTGACGACAGAGCGAATGCACCAGCGGGAACAGCTGCTCCAGCCTCGCCAGCTCGTCACGGCTGAGGGTACTGCGCTTGTCGAGTCGCCCCAGAAACAGCATCAGCGTCAGTCCGTCCCGCACCGGCAGGATCAGCCCCACCTCCTCCTGCCAGCCGGTGGCCTGATAGAAGTGGTGGCGATATTCGGGATCGAGCCGCCCTTGGGAGACCTGTGCCAGGGTCCAGACGCCGGCAGGCAAGCCCTGTTCCAGCGCCAGCATAAAGGGATCCTGACTGAAGTGGCTGGTGAGGTAGCGATCAAACAGCAGGGCCCGCTGATGGTTGAGGTTGTCGTAGAGGTAGACGGGCCGCTGCCCCACCCCGAGCAGCAGGGCGCAATCAAACGCCACCTGTTGCTGGATCAGCCGCACCAGCGCCGCCGCAAAGGCGCTGCTGTGCAGGGCATCGACCACCTCGGTCATGCTGCGGGTCAAGGCATCTGTGGTGAGTGGCTGGGTCATGGTGGCACGTTTCCGGTGATGGGGAGCGATTCCCCGCTATGGCTGAATGCTAGCACGAGAGTGGCAAAACCGTCCCTCAGGGGACATATCCGCCACCAACCAGAACGGCGAGGATGACGGCTTTTCCCCCTGCTGTTGGAGAACCCATGATCAACCCCCACCTGCTCGATGAGCTGACCGAGCGCGGCCTTGTGGCCCAGAATTCCGACCCCGCGGCCCTGGCCGATCATCTTGCCACCCTGCGCACCGTCTATTGCGGGTTCGATCCCACCGCCGGCAGCCTGCATATCGGTCATCTGGTGCCGCTCTTGATGCTGCGCCGCTTCCAGTTGGCGGGCCACACCCCGGTGGCACTGGTGGGCGGGGCAACCGGCCTTATCGGCGATCCCAGCTTCAAGGCGACCGAACGCAGCCTCAACAGTGCCGATATCGTGCAGGGTTGGGTCGCCAGCCTGTCTGCCCAAATCAGGGCGCTGCTGCCCGCCGATGAGGGCCTGTCGGCCCCGCAACTGGTCAACAATGGCGACTGGATGGGGCAGATGTCCGCCCTCGATTTTCTGCGGGATATCGGCAAGCACTTCTCGGTCAATGCCATGCTGGCGCGGGAATCGGTACGCCAGCGGCTGGCCCGCCCGGATCAGGGCATCTCGTTCACCGAGTTCTCCTACGCTCTGCTGCAATCCTACGATTTTGCAGTGCTGCACCAGCGGCTCGGCTGCACCCTGCAGATTGGCGGCAACGACCAGTGGGGCAATATCACCAGCGGCATGGATCTGACCCGTCGCCTCCATCAGGCGCAGGTACACGGCATGACCCTGCCCCTTATCACCAAGGCAGACGGCACCAAGTTCGGCAAAACCGAAGGGGGCGCGGTCTGGCTCGATCCGGCGCTCACCTCCCCTTACGCTTTCTACCAGTTCTGGCTCGGCACCGCGGATGAGGATGTCTACCGCTTCCTGCGCTACTACAGCTTTATGTCGCTGAGCGAGATTGATGCACTGGAGGCGGAAGATACCAAGCGGCAGGGGCGAAAGCAGGCCCAGCAGGTGTTGGCGAACGAGCTGACCGAGCTGGTACACGGCAAGGCGGCGCTGGCGGCGGTGCAGCGCATCAGCGAGTTACTGTTTAGCGGCGATGTGGCCCGCCTCGGCGAGAGCGATCTGGCCCAGCTGGCGCAGGATGGCATGCCGTGCAGCACCGTCAGCGGCGAGACGGATCTGGTCAGCCTGCTGGTCAGCTGCGGTCTGGCGAACTCCAAACGCATCGCCCGCGAGCTGCTGGCGGCGGGCGCTATCAGCCTCAATGGTGTGCTCAAGCAAGATGATCAGCTGAGTGCCACTGATCGGCTGTTTGGCCGCTACCTGCTGCTGCGCCGGGGCAAAAAGCAGTATCACTTGGTGGCGTGGCAATAAGCCGCAGGGCGGGGAGCACAGCCTCCCTGCCCGCCCCCTGAATCCCTTTTGACTCCCGAGTTGCGATCCCCCTCACAGCCTCTCCCGTCAGCAGCCACCATACTGGCACCGGCGAACATGGAGTACACCACACAATCTGTTCCTCACGAATCAACAAGGATGCTGATGATGAAGAGATGGCTTCTGGTGCTGCTCTGCACCCTGCCCATGCTGGCACACGCCAGCGGATACACCCAGACCCGCTACCCCATAGTGCTGGTGCACGGCCTGTTCGGCTTCGACAAGCTGCTCGGGGTCGATTACTTCTACGGCATTCCGCAAGCCCTGAGCCGCGATGGCGCCAAGGTCTACGTGGCTCAGGTATCTGCTACCGCCAGCTCCGAGCAGCGGGGGGAGCAGTTGCTCGCCCAGATTGAACTGCTGCTGGCCGCCACCGGCGCCGAGAAGGTCAACCTGATCGGCCACTCCCATGGCGGCCCGACCATCCGCTATGTCGCTTCGGTCGCCCCCGAGCTGGTCGCCTCCGCCACCAGCGTCGGCGGGGTCAACTACGGCTCAGAGATTGCCGATCTGGTGCGGGCCAATGCGGCGCCCGGCTCGGCCGCTGAGAAGCTGGCGGCCGCCGCAGCCCACGCCCTCTCCGACATGATTTCGCTGCTCTCGGGCGGGAGCCAGCTGCCGCAAGATCCGGTCGCCGCCCTCGATGCCCTCACTAGCAAGGGGGCCAGCCAGTTCAACCAGCGCTACCCGGAGGGGCTGCCCAGCCGCTATTGCGGCGAGGGGCCGATGCAGGCCAGCAACGGCGTCTACTACTTCTCCTGGAGCGGGCGCGGCAACCTGACCAATCTGCTGGATCCGGTGGATCCTGCGCTGGCGCTGACCGGCGCCTTCTTCAAGGAGCCCAATGACGGGCTGGTCGGAGTCTGCAGCAGTCACCTCGGCAAGGTGATCGGCACCGACTACCGGATGAACCATCTGGACGAAGTGAACCAGTCATTCGGCATCCACCATCTGTTCGAGACCGATCCGGTCACCCTCTATCGCCAGCATGCCAACCGTCTCAAGGAGCTGGGACTATGAAGATAGCCACCCTGCTCGTCGTGCCCTGCGCCATCACCCTGCTGCTTGGCGGGGTGTTGCTCTGGCCCACAGCACCGACGGCAGACTCATCACAGGCTCAAACCAATCAGCATGCACAGAGCCACCCGCACGATCCCGAGCAGGAGGCCGCCGATGCCCTGCAGGCGCGCTATCGCACCTTTGTCTCCGCCCAGAGCAGCCTGACGGTGCCCACCGAAATCTCCCTCGCCAGCTTGCAGATCCTGTTTGACGAGCGGGAGCAGCTGCGCCAGCAGAGCTTTACCCCGGCCGAGCAGGCCCAGCTGTTTGCCGAGGATCGACTGATGGAGCAGCTGACCCTGCGCCGCAGGGCGCTGGCGGAAGCAAGAGACAGCGACAAGTCGCAGCTGGCCAGCGAGCTGGATCTCTGGCTGGCGGAGCAACCGGGCTGGTTTCGCGAGGCGGAGGCCAACAGCCGCCTGCTTGAAGAGTTGCAAGGGCTGGCACAGATGGAGCCAGCCAAACGGGATGCCCTGCTGCTGGAGACGGGGGGGCCGGAAGCAGTGGATCGGATGCGCCAGCTGGAGCAGAACCGGCAAGGGTTCGAGGAGCAGCTCAGCGGCTTTCTGGCCGAACTCAGGCAACTGCCGAACGAGGCCCGGGCCGAACAGCAACAGGAGCTGCTGGCCCGCTGGTTCGAACCCGGACAGTGGCGCCGGGTCGAGGCGCTCACCCGGCTCAAGCTGGGGGAACAATGAGCCAATGACAAGGGGCCCACGATGGGCCCCTTGCTGTGGTGCACTTATTGCGGCTTGTTGGTTGCCGGTAAAGATTGCCAGGTGAGGCGGGTCACCTGAGTGCCCTGCACCTCGCACTTGAGGCTCAACTCCTGCCACCCCTTATCCTGACGCAGGGAGACCTCCCCCTCGATCCCCTGCTCGCCAATCTTCAGCTTATCCTGCTCGAAGATCACCTTGTCGCCATGGGCAAGATCCATCAGTTTGCCGTTGCAGAGCCAGTGAGCGAGATCCGCCCCCTTCAGCTTGACGCCACCCTTGGCCGCCCTCTGCTCGGCCGCGCTCGGCGCGAACAGCTTGCTCAGCTCGGCGGCCCGCTTGGTGAGCCACTCCTGACGCTGCTGCATGCTCATCTTGCTGACAAACTCGGCGGGCTGGCCCTTCTCGTCCAGCCATTGGGTCAGCTTGCCGCTGTCGTCAAAGGCGAACTGGGCGGCGGGCTCTTTGACCCCGAACAGCTTGCCGCCCTTGAAGTAGTAGCGGCTCTCCCCTTCCAGCTTGCCCAGCTCGTTCATGATGGGCACGGCGATGATGACGGGGGCGCCATCGATCCAGGCCTTGATATCGACGCCGTCATGGCTGAATTGACGGATATCGAGGGCGCTCTCGGCCCCCTTCTCCATCAGGGTAAACTGCTCGGCGAGAGAAGCGGCCAGAGAAGGGAGGGAGCAGAATCCCAGGGTCAGCGCGATCGCTGTGTTGCGCATTGAGTTGTACATAACACTCCTGTGATGGGCCATCCGGCCCGTGGTTAACTCTCTGTCAGCCAGGCCCGCAGCCCTTCCCGGTGAACATCGCTCAGGGGCAGGGATTGGCGGGTCCGGTAGTCAAAATGGATCAGGGTCGTTTCGGCGGTGACGGCCAGTTCGCCGCCCTGCCAGGCCTCCTGCCAGACCGTAAATGAGCTGGTGCCGATGCGGCGCACGCCGGTCTTGATGGTGACCGGCTGGCCGTAGAACAGCTCCCGTTTGAACTGCACCGTATAGCCCGCGATGATCAGATGCCAGTTATGCACATCCAGATCGGGGGAAAAGATCCGGAACAGGGGATCCCGCGCCGATTCGAACCAGACCGCCGGCACCGTATTGTTGATATGGCCGAGGGCATCCGTCTCCTGAAAGCGGGGCTGGATCTGCATTTCCAGCATGGGTTGACTCCTTGTCATTGAACCGCGATCAGGCTAACGCGCCCCGCATCAGGACTCAAGCCTCCCCGTCTTATCCCAAGTGCTGACAGCCAGTTCCGGCCGCAACCAGGCGCTGCGAAAATCGAACCAGCCGAGCGCCGTCATCCGCACCCCGTGCACGCCGACCCGGCTCTCCAGCTCCAGCCAGTGGTGGAACAGCGGCACAAACCAGCTCTGCTGCTGCACAGTTGCCAGCAGGGCGCGGGGGCCAGGCTCCTCACCGCTGGCGCGCCACTGCATCAACCCTTGCCACAACTCATGCTGACTGCTCCACACCTTGCGCAGCAACGGGGTGCCCTGCAACCAGGCGTAGGGGGCAAAGGGGCCGGCATGTTCGAGGTTGAGGGTGCCGAGCCAGAGATCCACGTCTTCATCCTCGCCACTCACCCAACGACCGTAATCGAGGGTGCGCACCTCGAGTCGGATCCCCTGTTCGGCCAGCAGGCTGCTCATGGCGTTGGCGCACTCGTTGAACTCCAGATGCTGGTTGAAACAGGCCAGCACCAAGGTCGTCGGCAACTGCGCCGGTGTGGGCAAGGGCGCGGGCAGTGCTTCGCGCCAGTGGGGCAGCAGACCGAGGGCGCTGGTCCAGCCCCGTTGCAACTCGGGGGCGACCCGCCCCATCAGGGCTACCGGATTGAGCAGCTGGCCGAGCCACTGGCGCAGCGAGGGATCCTGCAAGGATCCGGAACGATCGTCCTGCAGCAGGAAGTAGCAGCCCGACTCCAGCTCCGATTCGCCGCGCATGGTACCGAGCTCAGGGCTGTCGCGCCCCAGCTGCAGGTGGGTCTCCAGTCGCTCCGCAAGCTCAGGCAGCATCCAGATATCGATCTCGTCGAGCAGGGCGCGCAGGCCGAAGTAGTCGTCAAACGCCGCAAGGCAAAGATGCAGGGGATCGTTGGCGGCCACCCGGTATGGGCCTGTGCCCACCGGTTGCAGGGCAAAGCCCGCCTCCCCCTTGAGCTCCCGTGGCAAAATGGTCGCCACCGGCTCCGCCAGCAGGTGGGGCAGCCAGGGATCCGGGCTGTCGAGATAGAGATCCAGCGTGCGCGGCCAAGGGCTCTCCAGCCGATCCAGATGGGCGAACAGCGGGCGATCCCGCAGGGCCAGCAGACTCTCCATCACATCCTCCACCACCAGCTCGCGGCCGTGGTGAAAGCGCACCGCCGGGCGCAGATAGAAGCGCCAGTGACAGGGGCCCAGACACTCCCAGTGGTGGGCCAGATCCCCTTCGATTTCCCCATTTTCCTCATTTCGCCGGGTGAGGCCGTTGAAGATCTGGCGGCTCAGGTGAATTTCGGAGCGGCGCATCGGGCCGGTGGGCAGCAACTGCGGCAGCGGCCGGTAGTAGGGCACCCGCAGGATCTGGCGCCCCTCACGGGTGGCCTGACCGAGCTGTTCGATCAGCAGCGGGGTGAGCAGATCGAGGCGATCCTCGGCCAGCCGCACCGCCTGTGCCAGCTGGCCCTGACTGAGCAGATCTCGCAAGCGGCGCCGGGTCAGGCTCTCCTGACTATCGAGCAGGGTGAGCCGGGAGCGCCGCCCCCGCCCCGCTTCCGCCGACCAGCTGAGCCAGCCCTGATCCTGCATCCGCCGCAGCAGCAGGCGGGCGTTGCGCGGGGTGCAGCAGAGCAGATCCGCCACCTCGGCGAGGCTGATCTCCCGCTCGTCGCTGCCAAGCAGCTGGGCGAGTCGTTGAAATTGCTGGTAAAGGCGACCGGTCGGCATAAAAGAGGAAATCCTGTTGCTATAAGTCATCAGTTTTTACTTCCGCATTTTAGCTCAATACTGCTGATGAACGTGAGAACCACAGTAGAGGAGCACCATCATGAGCCACGCCAACCCCCTCAAACCGAACCGGGTCCAGCAGACCTTGCGCCGTTACTTCAAGCGGATCCTGCCGCGCCCGCTGGCGCTCATCGAGGATCCCATGCAGCAGCTCAACCGCCTGATGCAGTGGGATATGAACCAGATCGATGACAAGGAGTATCGCCGTCGCCTCTGAGCACGGCAGGCCTGCCCGCCACTCGGGACGCGCATCCCCTGCGGGCGACATTGCTTTGCCGGATCTTGCTGTTTACATCGGCCACGGGCCTGATAGATTGGACGTCTATCCATCTATAACTGCGACAAGCAACATCCAACAAGGAGTGTGTGATGAAAGATGCGACCCTGGCCCTGCACCACGGCTTTTCCAGCGACCCCACCACCAAGGCGGTCGCCGTGCCCATCTACCAGACGGTGGCCTACGAGTTCGAGAGCGCCCAGCACGGGGCGGATCTGTTCAATCTGGCGGTGCCGGGCAACATCTACACCCGCATCATGAACCCCACCAACGATGTGCTGGAGCAGCGGATGGCCGCGCTGGAAGGAGGGATTGCCGCGCTGGTGGTCTCGGCAGGTTCCGCCGCCATCACCTACGCCATTCAGGCGCTGACCGCCGCCGGTGACAACATTGTCTCCACGCCCCAGCTCTATGGCGGCACCTACACCTTGTTCGCCCACATGCTGCCGAGTTTCGGGGTCGAGGTGCGCTTCGCCAAGGATGACAGCGCCGAAGCCATCGCCGCCCTCATCGACGACAAGACCAAGGCGGTCTACTGCGAGAGCATCGGCAACCCGGCGGGCAACATCGTCGATCTGGCCGCGCTGGCCAAGGCAGCCCATGCCCGTGGCGTGCCGCTCATCGTCGACAACACGGTCGCCACCCCGGTGCTCTGTAAACCCATCGAACATGGCGCTGACATAGTCGTCCACAGCCTCACCAAATATGTCGGCGGCCATGGCAACTCGCTGGGTGGCGTCATCGTCGACTCGGGCAAGTTCCCCTGGGCAGATCACGCCGAGCGCTTCCCACAGCTGACCAAACCGGAGCCCTCCTACCACGGGGTGGTCTACACCGAGGCCTTTGGCCCGGCCGCCTTTATCGGGCGGGTACGCACAGTGCCACTGCGCAATACCGGCGCAGCGCTGGCGCCAATGAACGCCTTCCTGCTGCTGCAGGGGCTGGAGACCCTGAGCCTGCGCATGGAACGCCACGTGGACAACGCCCTGCGGGTTGCCAATCACCTCAAGCATCACCCCAAGGTGGCCTGGGTCAGCTACGCCGGTCTGCCGGGTCATCCCCACTATCTGCTGGCAGAGAAGTACATGGCCGGTCGCCCCTCGGCCATCCTCTCGTTCGGTCTGAAGGATGGTTACGAGGCGGGCGTGCGCTTCTACGATGCGCTCAAGATCTTCAAGCGGTTGGTCAACATCGGCGATGCCAAGTCGCTGGCCTGCCACCCCGCCTCCACCACCCATCGCCAGTTGAGCGAGGAGGAGCAGGCCAAGGCAGGAGTCAAACCTGAGATGATCCGGCTCTCGGTAGGGATCGAGGCGATCGAGGACATTCTGGCAGATCTGGATCAGGCGCTGGAGGCCTGAGTCTGGTGTTGAGCGAGCGGGCATCAGCCCGCTCTTTTTTTACTGCCGGTGAACCGCCCTCCTCACCCGCTCGTATACCCCATCCTGCCACCGAATCGAGGTCGTTATGATAGTCCTGCACCACCTGAACAAATCCCGCTCCCAACGCATCATCTGGCTGCTCGAAGAGCTGGGCCAGCCCTATGAGATCAAGGCGTATCAGCGCGATGCCACCACCTTTCTGGCACCGCCCGAGCTAAAAGCCATCCACCCCCTCGGCAAGTCGCCCGTCATCGAGTTCGACGGCCGGGTGCTGGCGGAATCGGGTGCCATCACCGAGTATCTGATCGCCCGCTACGCCCCGGATCGGCTGGCACCGGCACCAGATAGCCCGGAGTATGCCGAATATCTGCAGTGGCTCCACTTTGCCGAGAGCTCCGGTATCCTGCCGCTGCTGCTCGACATGTTCGTGCGCAAGGATGGCAGCCCGATGCGCTTCCTGCCGGACTACGCCAGGGCGGAGTGTGCCAAGGTACTGGGCTACCTCAATGAGGTACTGGCGAAACGCCACTATCTGGTGGGGGATCGCCTCTCCGGCGCCGACATCATGAACTCCTTCCTGGTGGATCTGCTGGCGCAAAGCGGCCAGCTGGCCCACTTCCCGCATCTGCAAGCCTATTGGGAACGCCTCAATACCCATCCGGCCCGTCAGAAGGCGGTAGAGCTGGAGCACGAGCTGGATCAGCGCCCCTGACCCAACAGCCGCCATGCAAAACGCCCCGATAGTCGGGGCGTTTTTGTTATGCAGCGAGCGCGGTTTACTTGGTCGCAGGCACCTTGTCCCGGCGCGACTTCCACCACCAGCGCAGCCGGATCTGGGAGATCAGCATCCCCGCCAGCATCAGGGCGCAACCGGCAATGGCACGCTCGTCCAGCGTTTCATCCAGCAGCAATACGCCCCCCACGGCGGCAAAGACGGTCTCCAGACTGAGGATGATGGCGGCGTGGGCCGGATGGGCGCCCCGCTGCCCCAGCACCTGCAGGGTATAACCCACCCCGACCGACACCAGCCCGGCATAGAGCAGCGCCTGCCAGCCAGCTACTGCGCCAGCCACGGTCGGAGTTTCGATGACAAAGGCGGTGGCGAGACTGAGCAGGCCGCACACCACAAACTGCACACAAGCCAGCTTGATGGGGGCCACCCGGTTGGAGTAGTGATCCACCAGCAGCAGATGGATCGCCCAGAACAGGGCGCCAATCACCTGCAGCAGATCGCCAAAACCGATGGTGAACTCGTCGGTCACGCTCAACACATAGAGCCCGCTCAGGGCAATGAGGGCTCCAATCCAGGTATTGGTACCCGTCTTGTGCCGCAGCAGCAGCCCCAGTACCGGCACCAGAATGATGTAGAGCCCGGTGATGAAACCGGCCTTGGCGGCAGTGGTATAGAGCAGCCCCACCTGCTGCAGGGATGCGGCACAGAACAGCACCAGTCCGGCCAGCACACCACCGGTCAGCAATTGGCGATGGTCGCCAGTGGCGACCACTGGTTGACGGGATTTGAGCCACCAGAGCAGCGGCAGCAGGGAGAAGGCACCGAGCAGAAAGCGCAGGCCATTGAAGGTATAGGGCCCCATATGATCCATCCCGAGGCGCTGGGCGACAAAGCCCATACCCCAGATGGTGGCAGCCATCAGCAACATCAGATTGGAGCGCATGGCGATTCTTCCTTAAATCGGCGCGTGACGGGTTATCCAATCCAAGATACCTGCCTCCCTACCCTCTTGTCTTTAGAGCGATAGCTGTTTTGTCAGCACGGCCAGCAGGGCGACCATTACCAGATTGCCCCGCAGGATCCAGACCACCCGGAAGTACTGCTGGATCGAGATCATCGGCGCCTTGCCCAGACGCAGGGCACGACGCCAGCGATAGAAGAGGCGACTGGGATAGTCGAGGGAGCCGACAATCAGCAGAAACAACCCCACTTTGAGACCGTGGGCAGGATGAGCAAAGAGCTGCGCCACCGAGCTGGCGTGTTCGAGGGCCAGCAGGCAACCGCTGGCAAAGATGGAGAAGAGCGCCAGCGCCGCCACCCCATCTGCCAGCAGCAGACGGTGCACCCGCAACATATTCAGGCCGCGACGAAAGATCAGATACTCGACACAGAGCGCCAGGATCAACAGCATGATGCCGCCGTAGTGAGCCATCAGGAGCAACGTGGGGTTCAGCATTGAACGGATCTCATTTTCTGCCTTTAGACGGGCGGGACGGCATCATATATGCTGGTGACACCCGAGCTGAAAAGGATCTGTGCATGTCCCCCGCCAAGCCCAAGCACACTTGGTCTTTAATCACCCGCATGCGGCTGGGCCTCCTCCTGCTCTTTATTCCCGTAGTGTTGCTCGGCAGCATCTACTACCTGCATATGGAACGTACCCTGCGCCTCGAGCAGCAACAAAACCTGATTGCCCGCAACACCCAATATCTCCATACCCTGCTCGAACCCTATCTGGAGACCCTCAAACGCCAGTTTACGCTTATTTATCAGCAGGTAAATTATCAGGATTTCAGCAGCCCAGCGATCAGTAACGGCGAGCGCTACCTGCAACAGTGGCAGGCCTATCACGAGGTGATGGAGCTCGACTACGTCTATGTAGGAACCGAGCATCGCCAGATGCTGATCCACCCCACCTGGCAGGCGGACGAGAAGTTCGATCCCAGAACTCGCCCCTGGTATCTGCTGGCAGCCAGCCACCCGAACCGGATCGTCTGGACCGATCCCTATTACGACTACACCTTGGGTACCCTCACCATGGCGCTGGCTCGGGTAATTCAAGACCCTGACGGCAAGCGAGTGGGGGTGCTCTCCCTCGATACCCAGCTCACCCCGCTCGCCAACTGGCTCAACAACCGGCATGAACAGAGCCATCATCTGGGCAAGGGCTATCAGATCCTGATCAACCATGACGGGCTGGTGCTGGCTCACCCGGATCGCGAACAGGTATTCAAACCGCTCACCCACCCTGAATGGCTGACACACATGCAACAGCCGCAAGGTTTCTTCCTCGACGATGCCAGCGGCATGATGGTCTCCTACTACCGTGTCCCCGAGCAGCGCTGGTTCCTGCTCAGTGTCGAGCCCACCGCCAGCATGCAGCAGGTGATCGACAGCGTCTCCATCAACGTGCAGCTGATGATTGCCGTTGCCTGCTTTTTCTATCTGCTGCTAGCCCTGCTTTGGGCCCGCTACTTCCGCCGCATGCTGGGGGAGATTACCCTGCTGATCCGCACCAGCCGCTCTGGCGGGATTGCCTATCATGGCAGCCGCATGCTGGAGCTGGCCAAGGTCTATGAAGAGATGGATGCCGCCAGTCAGGACTTTGCCCAGATCCGCCAGCAAGCCAATCAGGACAAACTCACCGGTCTCTACAACCGCCGCTTCTTCGACGAGTGCCTGCAGAGACAGCTCAGCAGCGGTGCCCCCTTCCTCGTGGTGATGTTCGATCTCGATAACTTCAAACAGGTCAACGACACCTTTGGCCACCAAACAGGGGATATAGTGCTCAAACGGGTGAGCAAGCTGGGCATGAAAATGTTTGACCAGTGGGGCTGGCTCTGTCGTTACGGTGGCGAGGAGCTGGTGCTGATCTTGCGCCTGGAGATGCAAATGAGTGAGGCCACCTCGCTGCTGGAGAGCTTCAGACTTGCGGTCACTCAACTGGAGTGGCGAGAGCCGGAACTGACCATTACCCTCAGCGGCGGGGTGGCCTTGAGCCACTCCGGGCTCTCGACCAAGGAGCTGATAGAACTGGCCGACAGCGGGGTTTATCAGGCCAAGCGGGAGGGGAAAAATCGCATCTGCTTCCCCCAGCGTCGTGGCAACGGTCAGATGGAAGAGGCCTCCTCACCTTGAGCCAACTCGGCGGTCATCGTGGCGGGAGACAGAATGAACGCAACCAGGAAAGGAAGACAGGAGAGAGGCAACGGCCTCTCTCTGTTGTTTATATCGCTATTTTTGCCGTGTATTGAGCCTGTTTGAGCGCACAACTCAGCGCTGCCACACCCACACCGGCCAGCCCAGCTCCTCGGCCTGCTGACGCAGCGCGGGGGCCGGATTGACCGCATGGGGATGGCTCACCGCCCGCAGCATGGGCAGATCGTTGTGAGAGTCGCTATAACCAAAGCTCCCCTGCCAGAGATGGTCCCTGCCGGCAAAGAGCTGGTTGATGCGGGCCACCTTGCCTTCACGAAAGCTGAGGGTGCCGCGGGTCTGGCCGGTCAACATCCCCTCCTCCTCATCGAGCAGGATGGCGACGCAGTGATCCATCCCCAGCATCTTCGCCATGGGGGCCACCAGATGCTCGCCGGAGGCGGAGATGAGCACCAGATCGTCGCCCCGCTCCCGATGCCATTCGATGCGCGCCAACCCCTCGGGGTAGAGGCGCTCGCGCAGCACCTGCTCGGCAAAGCGGGTAGAGAGCGAGTCGAGCCACTGGCGCGTCTTGCCCGCCAGCGGTTGCAGGGTGAAAGCCATGTACTGGTGCATGTCCATCTTGCCCTGATGGTAGAGGGACATCATGGCCTGCTCCTCGGCGATCATGCTGGCAGGGGCCAGCTCCTCGGCCACCATGTACTCCAGCCAGAGGCTGGCAGAATCCCCCGCTATCAGGGTCTCGTCCAGATCAAACAGTGCCAGTGCCATGGGCGCTCCTCGCAGTGAAAATGGAAATGAAATGCGGCCTCATGCTACCTCACAGAGTTGATCCCGGGCCACCACCAGGGTCACGGCACTGCCGGTGGCCAGCAGATCGCCAGCCGAGCGGTTGAGGCAATCCACCGTCAACAGCCCCGCCTCGCACTCCACCTGATAGCGGATCACGTTGCCGAGCAGCTGTTGCTGGCGAACGATGCCGGGCAGGCTGGGTTCGCTGCTGGTCGCCCCGGCGGGCAGCAGGGTGATGGACTCCGGCCGCAGCGCCAGCTTGCCCTGAAAACGGGGGCCGAACAGCGACTTGCCCTGCTCGGCGCCGAGCAGGTTGTAGTTGCCGATAAAGCCCGCCACAAACTCGCTGGCGGGGCGGGTGTAGATCTCCTCCGGCGTGCCGCTCTGGACGATGGAGCCCTTGTTCATCAGGAAGATCCGATCCGACATGGTAAGCGCCTCCTCCTGATCGTGGGTCACGAAGATGGTGGTGAGTTCGAGCCGCTGCTGGATCTCGCGGATCTGCTGGCGCAGGCTGCGGCGGATGCGAGCATCCAGCGCCGAGAGCGGCTCGTCCAGCAGCAGGATCCGCGGCTGCACCACCAGTGCCCGGGCCAGCGCCACCCGCTGGCGCTGGCCGCCGGAGAGCTCGGCCGGATAGCGGCGCTCGAAGCCGGTCAGCTCCACCAGCGCCAGCGCCTCCTGCACGCTGGCGGCGAGATCCCGTCCCGGCTGGGGTTTCATCTTGAGGCCGAAGGCAACGTTGTCCCACACCGTCATGTTGGGGAACAGCGCATAACTCTGGAACACCATGCCGATGCCCCGCTTCTGGGGCGCCTGCCAGGTGATATCTTCACCGGCCACCCGCACCTGACCGCCATCCACCGGAGTGAGCCCCGCCAGCGCCCGCAGCAGGGTGGATTTGCCACAGCCGGAGGGGCCGAGCAGGGTCACCAGCTCCCCCTTGCGGATGCCGAATTCGATCCCCTCGAACACCGGCGTATCGCCGTAAGATTTGTGCAGTTGATTCACTTCTAGATGGAACATGTTGATTCACCGATGAAATCTGTTGGCTGCCCAGGTGAGCAGCAGAGTCAGCAGGAAGTAGCTCATCACCAGCGCACTGGTGAAGTGGCCAGAAGTGGCGCGCATGTTGTAGAGGTAGACCTGCAGGGTCTCGTAACGGGTGCCCACCAGCATGTTGGCAAACACGAACTCGCCGAGCAGGAAGGAGAGCGAGAGAAACAGCGCCGCCAGCAATCCCTTGCGCAGGCAGGGGATCACCACCAACAGAAAGGCGCGCCGACTACTGGCCCCCAGCAGATGGGCGGCATCCATCAAATCCCTGAGCGGCACCCCTTGCAGGCTGTTGGCCAGTGCCCGGTACATGAAGGGGAGCACCACGGTGAACCAGGTGCCGATCAGGATCCACGGCGTGCCGATAATGGGCAGAACACCATCGGCGTAGATCTGCAGCAGCCCCACCGACGAGACCACAGGTGGCACCGCGAAGGGGAGCAGGATCAGCAGGTTCATCCAGGGATCCAGCTTTGGGAAGTAGTAGGCCACCACCAGCACGGTCGGTACCAGCACCAGGGTCCCCAGCATCAGGGTGGCGACACAGACCAGGAGACTTCGGCCAAAAGCCGCCAGAAAGCGCGGATCGCCCCACAGCTTGAGATACCAGTCGAGGGTGAAGCCATCCGGCAGCAGGGTCGCCCCCCAGCGGGTAGAGATGGAGTAGAGAAACGTGGCCAGCAGCGGCAGCAGCAGGGTGGCGACCAGCCCACCCAGCACCCACTTTGGCCAGCGCGGCGTCAAATCATGCATGGGATTGCCCCTTGTTCACATAGCTCTTTTTCAGCAACCACTGGTTGGCGGCCGTCACTACCCCCAGCAGCACCATCAGGATCACCGCCAGCGCCGCCGCCATATTGGGCTCGAGAAAGATGTCGCCGGAGACCAGACTCGCCACCCGGATGGTCACCAGATTGAAGTTTCCAGTAGTGAGGGCGTAGGCAGAGGCATAGGCCCCCACCGCGTTGGCAAACAGGATGATCAGGGTGCCAAGCAGCGCAGGCGTCAGCACCGGCAGCGCCACGTGCCACACATATTGCCCCTTACTCGCGCCGAGCAGCGCGGCCGCTTGCGGCCACTCATCCTGCAGCGCATCGAAGGCCGGGTAGAGCAGCAGCAGGGCGAGCGGGATCTGGAAATAGGTGTAGATGAGAATAAGGCCCGACCCCGAGTAGAGGTTGAAGCCGTCGATCAATCCCCAGGATTTCAGCAGCAGGGTCACCGCACCATTGATGCCGAGAATGATGATAAAGGCGAATGCCAGCGGCACCCCGCTGAAGTTGCCGGTCATGGTGACAAAGGCCAGCAGCAGCCGTTTTACCCGCTCGCCACTGTGGCGCAGCGCCGCTGCCCCGAGGGTGCCGATGGCAAGCCCCGCCAGACTGGCGATACCGGCGATGCGCAGCGAGTTGCCGAACGATTGCAGGTAGAAGGGGGAGCTCAAAATCTCCCGGTAGTAGTCGATGCCCCAGCCATCCGGGGTCTGGAAACTGCCCACCAGCACCCACACCATGGGGGCGAGCTGGAACAGGATCATCAGGAGAACGAACGGCAGCAGCACCAGGGCGGGCAGCCAGTGACGGCGAGCCCGGCGCCGGGTGACGGCCGGTTGATCCGCCAGGATCTCGGTGGTGGCGGGCATCATCAGTGTACCTCCCGCAGGAAGGCGGCCTTGAGCAGTGGCGGGCAGCCCGGCTTGTCGTGGGAAACTCCCAGCAGATCGGCCATCAAGGCGCAGAGCTGGGTCTGGGCGATCACTACCCCATCCGGCCAGCGCTCGATAAATGCATCGCCAAACAGCCAGAGCGGCACGGTGCGCTCTTCGGTCAGGGTGCCGCCGTGGCTCAAGTCGTTGTTCATGCCGTGATCCGAGGTGATCACCACCTGATATCCCTGTGCCAGCCACTGGGGCAGCAGGTCGGCCAGCAGGCTGTCCATCCGGCGCGCCTGATTGCGGTACTGACGGGAGTCGAGGCCGAACTGGTGGCCAGCGTTGTCCACCCCCATGGGATGGATCAGGAGAAAATCGGGGTCGTACTGGCTGCGCAGCCACTCGCCATCCATCAACAGGTGGCTGTCGGGGTAGCCGTCATCCCAGTAGAAACAGCCGTGCTGGATGGGCAGTCGCTCGTCATGGGTGAAGCGATCGCGGGCTGCCAGCCAGGGGCTGCGGTTGTAGAGTTCGCTCACCCAGTAATAGGCCGCCGCTGCGGTGCGTTTACCCGCAGCGCGGGCCAGATGGAAGATGGAGTCATGCAGACTGAGGCGACTCACCCCGTTGTGGGTGATGCCGCTCACCACCGGCGGCACGCCGGTCAGGATGCACTCGTAGAGGGGTCGGGAGAGAGACGGCAGGGCAGCATTCAGGGTCGTATGCAGGCCCCGCCCCGCCTCCACCATGCCACCGAGGTAGCCCATGGTGTGGGCTACCTCGGCTGCCAGACCATCCACAAGTACCACTATCACCTTGTGTTGCACTGGATTCCCTTACTGCATGTTGATCATGACGGTTTCTTGCCACTGGCGCGGCAGGGCTTTGGAGCTCTGCTCCCAGGCGGCGTGATCCTGAACCGGCTTGGCATTGGCATACTGCTCGGCTGGCAGCAGCTTGGCCTTCACATCATCCGGCAAAGTCACGTTGCTGCGGATCGGGCGAGCGTAGCCGCGGGCCAGGTTGATTTGACCGGCATCGGAGAGGATGTATTCCCGCGCCAGTTTGGCGGCGTTGGGGTTCTTGGCCCACTTGTTGATGATGGTGGTGTAACCGGCGATGACTGAACCGTCACTCGGGATCACCACATCAAACTTCTTGGGGTCGATCTGGTCGCGGTAGTTGAGGGCGTTGAAGTCCCACAGCACACCCACTTCCACCTCGCCCTTCTCGATGTTGGCGATGGTCGGATCGTTCAGGGAGAGACGACCCTGCTTGGCCAGCTGGCCGAACAGCTCCAGTGCAGGTTTCAGATTCTTCTCGCTGCCGCCGGTGGCATAGGCCGCCGCCAGCACGCCGTTGTTGGCCTGGGAGGCTACGCCCACATCACCCAGGGTCACCTTGTAGTCGCCACCCAGCAGGGATTGCCAGCTGGTGGGGGCGGCCTTGACCAGATCCTTGTTGATCAGGAAGGCGATGGTGCCGGTATAGGCCAGCATCCAGTGACCGTCGGCGTCCTTGGCCCAGTTGGGAATATCGGCCCAGGTGGAGGGTTTGTAGGGTTGGGTAACACCCTGCTTGACCGCAACCGGACCGAAGGCGCCGCCCACGTCACCGATATCGGCGGTGGCATTGGCCTTCTCGGCGGCGAACTTGGCGATCTCCTGCGCCGAGCTCATGTCGGTATCCTGATGCTTGATGCCGTAGATGCTGCCCAGCTGCTGCCAGGTATCCTTCCAGTTGGCCCAGCTGTCGGGCATGCCGATGCTGTGGAGCTGGCCTTCGCCACGGGCGGCCTTTTCGAGATCCGCGATATTTTCGGCTGCATAGCTATTTGTGGCAAACAACGGTTGGCTGATGGCCACCATGGCCAGTGCACTTGCGATCACGCTTTTCATCATCCCATCCCTCTGGACTAGGTCAGTTAAGGTTCGAGAGGGATGCTAGAGGGGAATTGTGACGGTGGCGGGGCGCTTTAATGGCAGTTTGATGACAATCACCCTGTCATGGCGCTGTCATCCACAGCAGTTACAACTCTGAACCCGAGTGAGGCTGGACTATTCCAGTAAGGGATTGGCCAGCCACCCGCCTTCTGAATAAGCAACAGGGACAAGAGTGTGACCGAGCCGAGATTGAGCGAGCAGAGAGTGAACGAACAGAGCATGGCCGATGGCCGCGTCTCCTCCAAGTGCGAACAGATTTGCCAGACTCTGCGCCGCTATATCGGCAGCGGCCAGTTGGGGGCCGGGCAGCAGCTACCCGCCGAGCGGGCCCTGAGCGAGCGCTTTGCCACCACCCGCATCACCATCAAGGAGGCGCTCTCCAGCCTCGAAGCAGACGGCCTTATCTACCGGGCCGAGCGGCGCGGCTGGTTTGTGGCGCCACCCCGCCTCACCTACGATCCCGCCATCCACACCCACTTTCACCAGTGGATCGGCGAGCAGCAACGCACCGCCGAAACCCGGGTGCTGGCCCATGGCAGCGAGCTTGCCAGCAGCGAGCTGTGCCGCTGGATGGGGTTGGAACCCTTCACTCCACTTTATGAGATCCGCCGCCAGCGGCTGATCGACGGCCGCCCGGTGCTGCATGTCAGCCACCACCTGCTGGCGAGCCGCTTTCCCGATATCGCCAGCGCGCCGCTGGCCAGCTCCCTCACCGAGCTCTATCAGCAGCGCTATGGCATAGGCCAGGGTGGGGCGAGTCTCGAGATCACCCCCTCGGCGGCGCGCGGCGCCATCGCCCGCGCCCTCAATCTGGCAGAGGGGAGCGCGGTGCTGCGGCTGGTGCGGGTCAATTACGACGAGCGGGGCGGTCTGGTAGATTGCGATATCGAGCACTGGCGGCCGGATGCGATCCGTATCTGTCTGGATACGCGAGCGTTGCAGCCGCTCGCAGGCAAGCTGCAACAAACCCGGGTCGCCGATTAGGGAAAATATCCAGAGCACTGTCGAGCACAGTGGCGATCCGCATCGGCCTCGATAACCGGGTGCTGCAACCGGTCGCAAGCAGATCGCATACCGTTCAACTCAAGGAATAACCAGACTCCAACATGGCGGATCCCGCAGGATCCGCCGGGATCAGTTGTCGATATTGGGGATCATGTCGTCGAAGCTCTGGTAGCCGCAGTCGGCCAGTTGCAGCGACATGGTGTAGGTCTTGGCGTGCTCCTGCTGGCCGATGGCGGGGCGGTTGAGCTTGATCTCCTGATGCCAGTACTCCTTCATCCGGTCGATCAGCGCCATCGCCTCCCCCTCGTTGAGGTGCAACTGGCAGAGCGCCATATAGTTGTTCGACTTGTGCATGTTCTCCACCAGATACTCCCCCAGCACCGACATCGCCTGCCGTGCCTGCTGGCGGGCGAAACGGCTGTGCTGCTCGAAGCTGATCCGCTCGCTGATCAGGAAGTGGTAACTGTTGTCGATACCAAGCTGCAAAATGCCGAGCTTCTCCAGCTTGCGCAGATAGAGGTAGCAGGAGGCATCGGTCAGGCCGTACTCCCGCTTGAGATCGATCAGCGTCTTGTCGCGCCAGAAGATATTGGCGAGAAAAGCGTAGAGCCCCGGCTCATTGTGAAACGCCTCGTCCTGCTCCTGGGTAAAGACGGCGCGGCGGCTCTGGGCGTCCTGAGTGCGATCCAGCAACTCCTCGAACGAGAGACCCACCAGATGGCAGATCTCCAGCAGAGTATCAAACGGCAGCGAGGGCTTGTTCATCATCCGTTTCACGGTCGCGATGGAGACACCCATGGCTTCTGCCAGGGTCTGATAGCGGATCCCCTTGTCGGTCAGGGTCTTCTTCAGGGTGTCGAGAATATTGTTGGCCAGGGTCTGGCTGTAGGTCATGCCACTCTTCCTTGTTATCGCACTTTCATTGCATGGTTATGCCGAGTCAGCTTCTGACCTGTTTTTACCTTCAAGGCTCAGATATTGACACCGAAAAAACAGCCTAGAGAAAAAATCGCCTACAACGCCCATCAGGACAGACCAGTTGAACGATGAGGTCGCAAAATCTGACACCAGACAGTGCATATCTTTCAACCCGCAAACATTTTGCTAGTGCTGCATAGAACATCGCGCATAATCGAAACGTATCGAATTCAAGACCCTTCCTGGTTGAGAAATCGATTGTTTGCTTCCAAATTTTTATCTTTTAAACCGCAAGGTTTTTTCTCTTTCCTGGCATTGGGCGGCGCTGATAGCACCGCCCTTTTCTTTTCCCTGAATTCGCAGGTCAGGTCAAGGGCCCCGGCAAGGGGAAGTGTCACAGGCCACCCGCCGCCCACTGATGCGCCAGCCACTACGACCTCTCTGGCAAGGTATCCTAAACGATCCTTAATACCGTCTCATTGCCATTAAATATATTTAAATGGCTTACTTGGAAAGCTTCACTCAATATAAAAACAAATATAATCAAGTAATTTAAAACATCAAAAACTTATCTTTTAAATGGCTTGCATATATAAGCAAACAAAATTAATCGGGCCGCACGCCCCATATCTGCTTATCACACCCCATGCCCACCCCAACAACTGCTACCGGGTGAAGAGAAAAGCCACCCACAAGCGCCCATTCGCGTATCTGGTGGGTAGCATAGCCCACGCAAAAACAGCCTCAAAAGACCACCAAAAGTTACAATGGGAACAATCCCAAACCTCAAAAAGAGCAAAAAACAGGCAAAGAGAGAAATTTTTTTCTCACGGTTTCACCTTGTGATGCGTTCAAAAAATCATCGAAAAGAACCTGATGCCAATCAGTGACATCTGAGATGCCAATTTTTAGACGGCTCATCATGGCCACGCTCGAATGAAAATTCAATGCTGATAAAAATCAATCACATAGAATCAAAATAGAACTCGCAGCCGGTCATTTGCCTCACCAGTTAATTATTTAAACCTCAATAAAGCTAAAACTCTAATAACACCATTTATTAAACAAAATGGCCCTGCTTGCAGCCAGTCATATTTATAATGATGGGGAAACCACTCTCTTGTTATTCAGAAATGTGCTGACTATACTGCGGCCCCTCTGTGAAAGCAGAGCGATGACGGAAATATAAAAAGCTTCATGGATTGAGCAATATAAATTACACGCAGTTCACGCAACACAAGGTTATTTATCCATGAACAAGTTTAATAAAATTGCCGCTTTCTCCCTGCTTGCTCTGGCCATGAATGGCGGCGCCCATGCCGAAGGCTGGTATGCAGGTCTGGATCTGACCACCTCCAAGATGGATCTCGACGGTGACCTCCAGCGCGCCTATGACGCCAAAGTGATCGACGACCAGCTCGACGGCGGCAGCCTGATCGTCGGTTACAGCTTCAAACCCTGGCTGGCCATTGAAGGTGGCCTGCACGCCCAACAGATGGAGCAGCTGATCTGGGTGACCTCTCAGGGGGCAACCGGTTTTGCCGACACCACCATCGACACCCGCAGCATCAGCCTGGCCGCCAAGCTGAGCCATCCGCTGGCCTGGGGCTTCAGCGCCTATGCCAAACCGGGTATCGCTTACACTCGCACCGAAGTGGAAGTTGTCGGCAATGCCACCATCCTCGGTATGAGCGGTCAGGTAAGTGGCAGCGAAACCAAGAGCAAGGTACACCCCAATCTGGAAGTGGGTCTGGACTACGCCTTCAACGACAGCTTCTCTGCCGGTATCGGTTACGAGCGCCAGTTCAACGCCCTGAGCCTGGGTGATGAGCACTACTCTCTGGATACCCTCAAGCTGGGTCTGCGCTACCACTTCTAAGTCGCGCCGCGTCAGTAACAATGCAAAAGGGCCACAGGTTTCACGCCTGCGGCCCTTCTATTGGCTGATGTGCCATCAGCAGATCTGATTCTTGCCCTGCTGCTTGGCCTGATAGAGCGCCCGATCGGCACGCACCATCAGACTCTCCTTCTGCTCACCCTGCTGATACTCCGCCACTCCGAAGCTCATGGTGGTGACACCGCGGGGACAGATGGGGTTCGTCACCATCAACGCCTGAAACTTGTTCGCCACCACCAACGCATCTTCACGGCCGGTATTGGGCAGCAGCACCATAAACTCGTCGCCACCCCAACGAGCCAGCAGATCAATCTCGCGGATATGGTCGCGCACCAGCGCCACTATGTTGATCAGGGTCTGATCCCCGATATTGTGGCCATAGCTGTCATTGATCTGCTTGAAGTTGTCCACATCCATGGCAATCACGGTAAAAGGCAAGTGAAAGCGGCGCGCCCGTTCGCACTCCAGCTGCAACGCCCGCTCCAGCCGATAGCGGCTGGCGGCACCGGTCAGGGCATCAGTCTCCGCCAGCTGACGATTCTCCTCCACCCTCTGTTGCAGTGCCTCGTTGACTCGCACCAGCTCGGCGGTGCGCTCCGCCACCAGTTGCTCCAGCGACTGATTGCGCAGCTCCAGCTGCTCCAGCAGCAACTTGCTGGCGTGGATATTGCGATGGGCGCCGATCATCCGCGCCACAGACCCATCGGGATTGCGCTCTATGATGCGGCCGCAATCCTCGATCCAGATATAGTCTCCGCCGCGACTGCGGCAGCGATACTCGACCCGGTAGTCGGGGGCGGCGCCGCTCAGATAGGCATCGAAGCTCGCCATCACCCGATCCATGTCGTCGGGGTGGATCACACTCTCCCAGGTGAAGACATTGTTGCCTAGAGTATGGGGCTCGTAGCCCAGCATCCGGTACCAGCCCGGGTTGCGATAGACGAAACCGGTGTTGGCATTCCAGTCCCAGATGCCATCGCTGATCACCTCGAGAATGCCATGTACCACGGCTTCGCTGACATCCGAGATCCTGATCGTGTCGCTGTCCTGCAGCATGGGAGACCATCCTTGTATTGCCGCCCCGCTGGGGCGCGGGGCATTCCAGCCTGATGTTGAGAAATGATAGCGGCAGACGGCTGCACAGTCCGCTATCCGTTGATCGATGAAAACCGCCACTACTTGTTCCGGTTATCGGCCGCCATCGGGTTCGTCTGAATAACATTAGCAACCAGTGTGGCTCAATATTTCACCCTTGTCCGGTTTTAAAGGCAGGATGATGCAGGTTGCGATAGTGGCTGGGCGCCAGGCCATGCTGGCGTTTGAAGGCGGTGGAGAAATGGTACTCGTTCTTGAAGCCGCACTGCTCGGCCAGCAGCTTCACCGGGTCGGCCCGGCTGGCCAGCAAGAGCGCCGCCCGCTGCAGCCGCAGCCGTTGCAGCAGCGCCATGGGCGCCAGCGCGAAGTGCTGCTGGCAGAGCCGGTAGAGCTGGCGCTCGGAGAGATGCAGGGCGCCGGCCATGCGCGCTATGTCCCACGGCTCGGTCAGCGCCTCTTTGAGCAGCAATTCGAGGCGCAGCGCCAGCCGCTCGCCACGCCGCTGCCCCTCCCCCTTTTGCAACAGACGGCGCAGGTAAAAGCCGAGCTGCTCAACCAGCAGGGCGCTGAGCAGCGGGTCCTGATGGCGCTCCTGCTCCGCATAGAGGTTCTCGATCGTGCGCAGTACGGTGGCCTGCTGGGAGGTACAACCGAGCCGGGGGTGGCTGGCGAAGGCATCCCAGGGGGAATCCTTGTGCAGCAGCAGCCACACCAGCTCCCACTCACTCCCCTTATTCACCTGCTGGTTCAACGGCTCACTCAACTGATAGCAGATTGGCTCCCCGGCCGGGATCAGCGCCCACTCCCCGACCTGCAACCGCTCGCGGCGCTCCCCCACCTGCACCTCCCCCTCACCGCCCAGGGTCAGCAGAAAACAGTGCATATCGGCAAAGCGGCGCGCGATGCGGTAGCGGGTCTTGAGACGGGAATAACCCGCCAGCCACACCTGCTCCTGCGCAAGGGCCGGCAGCAAGCTGTCGCAGCAGATCTGCTCGCGGCAGTCGGGGGAGACATCGATAATCTCGGCGTTGGCAGTTTCAGACATCATCAGGACGGGCTCAGCCATGTCGAAGGGACAGGCCCCAGCATAGCATCAAGGGCATCGAGTCACAGGAGATCAGCCATGCATATCCATCACGTCGCCATCTGGGCGCAGGATCTGGAGGCACTCAAGGCATTCTACTGCACCCTGTTTGGCGGGCAGGCCAATGAGCGCTATCACAACCCGAGCAAACAGTTCAGCTCTTACTTCGTGCGTTTCGAAGGGGGCGCCAGCCTGGAGCTGATGCACATCCCCATCCTGTTTCCGGCGGATCTGCACCTGCCGCACCCGCTGCAGGGGCTGGCCCACCTCGCCTTCTCCCTTGGCAGCGTGGAGGAAGTGGACAAGATGACCGCCCGCCTCAAGCTGCTCAAGGGCGCCGAGGTGAAACACCTGGACGGCCCCCGCTGGACCGGCGACGGCTATTACGAGAGCACCTTCCTCGACCCGGAAGGCAACCGGCTGGAGCTGACCATCTAATACCTGAATGCTCCCCTCACCCTGGCCCTCTCGTAAGTTCGATTAGCGAAGCGTAATCGGACAGCGGTAACGGCATGGCTCCCTTCTCCCATTTATTAAAAAAGGAGGAGAAGGGCTGGGGATAAGGGAAAGGAAAAAGAGATTTCGCGGTAAACGTTGGGCTTCGCTACGCTCGCCACAACCTACACGATCGGTAGTTTGGTGCTGAGCCTGCGAAGCCCAACATGCGAGTTCAGCTTATAAGCATGTAAATAGTTCCATTGCGACCATATTTGAAGGTAAACTGACGACAATTACAAAATACAATTTACATTACTTCATGGTTTTATTTAATGAACAGCATCATTAATGACTTACTCTCAAAAGGTAAAGAAGGTCTCTGGTGGGACTTCAAACAAAAATTCCACAACAATATGGCTGCAATGGTCCATGATATTCTATGTATGGCTAATGTAATTCACAATGGGAATAGATACATAGCTTTCGGAATATCTGATTCATTAGAAGTAGTTGGATTAAATGACAGTGATAAAAAATATACTCAAGCAGATATTATCACTGCGCTTAGAAGACTAAGTTTTAGTGAAGATAACATCCCAAACATTCAGCTTGAATTTTTACAATTTAATGAAGCCAAGTTAGCAATCCTAACAATATTTAATGAGCCTTTAAAACCATATTACCTGACAAAAGAATACAGTTATCAAGGTAAATCCATACGAGCTGGTGTTGTTTATTCACGGACAAATGATGCTAATACACCATTAGATTCATGTGCCAATCCAATTGATGTCAGAACGATGTGGCGTGAAAGATTCGGCCTCAATCTAAAAGCCCCTGATAGATTCTCCATTCTTTTAGAAGATGCCAAATGTTGGGACTATGACGGTATTAGCCAAGCCTTCTATTCTAATGATCCTGATTTCACTATTGAGATTGGAAATGTAGAACATGAGGGGGGTAATTACTGGTGGCAAAACTTATATTTTGAGAATACAAGACAGTTTGACTACCACTTAAAATATAAGAACAGAATTATTAAGACCTTGCCTGTTGTTAATTACTACAACGAGGGTTTGACTATACCATTCCCAAACATTGAGTTTATTACCTATCCAGAAGCTCAAGATGGGTCAAACGCAGAATTTTACTGTGAGATTTACTATTATAAAAAAGGAACTATTGAATATAGTTTATTTCAACACATAAGAAAAAGTGAAGTGCATTGTGATACATATCAAACACTGTCTACACCAATCACAACTCAACTGAAACCACCCATAATAAAATTGCCGTTTTTTATAATTAACAGTGACAGTGAACTAAATGAACTGTCCAAGAAATTCATGGAAAAATATCATGAGTTTAATTCCTGTAAGTCAGATTTGATGAGAAAACGTTACCCTGACGAAAATTATAATAGATGGGATGTTGAAAAAGTTTTTTCGGAGTGGGTTTTTGAGCAAATAAATCCTCCCTCTGAATTTTCAATTAGTGAATGACATTAAAACGGCGGCAAATCCCTTTACCGCCATCCAATCAATCACTCCCCCAACCTCTGTGCCAATCCGGAATAACGCTCGGTCTTTTTCCGCACCGCTTGTGCCAGCAGGGCGCGATCGCCGTAGAGATCGAGTTTCGCCTTGGCGCGGGTGATGCCGGTATAGACCAGCTCGCGGGTCAGCAGCGGGCTGGGGCTGTCGGGCAACACCAGCACGGTATGGGCAAACTCCGAACCCTGGGATTTGTGGATGGTCATGGCGTAGACGGTCTCGTGGGGCGGCAAGCGGCTGGGCAACAGGGCGCGCAGGGTACCGTCCGGCTGCTCAAACCAGACCTTCAACCGGCCAGTTTCATCGGGCAGGCAGAGCCCCATATCACCGTTGTAGAGGCCGACGCCGTGATCGTTGCGCACCACCATCACCGGACGACCGGCATACCAGTCGCCATCGCGGGCAATCAGGCCTGCCCGTGACAGGGCCAGTTCGAGCCGCTCGTTAAGTCCCAGCACGCCGAACGGGCCATCGCGCAGGGCGCAGAGGATCTGGAAGCTGTTGAATGCCTTGAACACGGCGGCGGGCGCCTCCCCCGCGCGGGCCGCCTTAAGATAGGCTCCGTAACCGGCCACCCCCTGGGCAATCAGGGCGTCGTAGGCCTCCCCGGCCCAGGGGTGCAGGCTGATATCGGCAAAGCCCATGCCCCAGACTGATTCCACCGCCGTGGCATCGCCGCTGTTGCAGGCGCGCGCCAGCTGGCCAATGCCCGAATGCTGATCAAAGCGCCAGCTCTTGGCCAGCAGACAGAGGCTGTCACGCACCGGCGCCCCCGCGGGCGCGCCCTGCAAGCGGTAGCCGGTCTGGCGGGAGAGCCAATCAGCCTGCGCCGGACTGATGCCCTGCTCAATAAAGCTGCAGATATCGCCGAGCACGGCCCCCGCCTCCACCGAGGCGAGCTGATCCTTGTCACCAAGCAGGATCAGGCGGGCGTGGCTCGGCAGTGCATCGAGCAGGCGCGCCATCATCGGCAGGTCAACCATGGAGGCCTCATCCACCACCAGCAAGTCGAGGTGCAGCGGGTTGCCCGCGTGGTGGCGGAACTGGCTGCGCCCCGGAATGACCCCGAGCAGCCGGTGCAAGGTGCCCGCCTCGGTGGGGATCGCCTCCACCCACTCGGGGGGCAGATCGAGGGCCTGCAGGGCAGAACCGATACTCTCGGTCAGGCGCGCCGCCGCCTTGCCGGTGGGGGCCACCAGCCGGATCGCCGGGGCCTTGCCCGCTTGCAGGCCGGTCTCCACCAGAATGGCGAGCAGTTTCGCCACAGTCGTGGTCTTGCCGGTGCCGGGGCCGCCGGAGATCACCGCAAAGGGGCGCGCCGCCGCGGTGGCCGCCGCCAGCTTCTGGCCGTTGCAGCAGAGCGCCTCGGGCACCAGCGCATCCAGTTTGCTCAAGTCGCTCGCCGCCTGGGCGCTGGCCAGCAGTGCCTCGATGGCGGGCCAATCCACCTCGCTCGGGAACACCAGATCCAGATACTTTTCGATAAAGTGGCGGGTAGAGAAGTCGGGGGCGAGGCGGGCCTTGAGCAGCGCCGCGAACACCAGCCCGTAGTCGCGGGCAAACAGCCGCGACAGGGCCGGGGCTATCTCCGGCCATTCGGCGCGCTCACTCAGGGCGCGCAGATGGCGGGCCACCCCCAGTTCAAAATCGTGGTAGCGGGTGAGATAGAGCCGCCCGTGCCACAACCGCAGCGGCCAGCGCGGGGCGAGCCCGTCATCCTGCTCACAGCCAACCAGCGGGCTTGCCGCAAACAGGGCGGGCCAGCGGGCAGGATCCGCCAGATCAGCCAACAGATCCCGGCTCTGCTGGGGATCCAGCCCGAACGGGCGCAGGGATCCGGCAGTCAACATTTCAAGCGGCAAACAGACATGGCCGCGCCCCAGCTCGAAGCAGGCGAGCGCCGCCCCCAGCACCAGCTCGGGGCTGCCGCCAAGATCGGCCACCAGCCGGGCAAATTGCAGATCCAGCTGGCGGATGCGGCCAGCCAGCGCCAGTGTTTTGAGCCGTTCAACCATCATTGCGCTGGCTGCGGTGCTGATCATGGTGCCGCTCATGCCTCTACCTCGTTCAATGCTTGAGATCCCGCTGCTGGCAGCTCACTGCCTTCGCGAAACAACTTATCCAGCCCCAGCACCAGTTCACGGCTCGGGCGGGTATGGAAAATGCCCCCCTGCGGCATGCCGCGCAGGAACAGATAGAAGACCCCGCCAAAGTGCTGCTCGAAGTCGTAGCCCGGCAAGCGCAGGGTGAGCAGCCGGTGCAGCGCCAGCGAGTAGAGCTGGTATTGCAGGTCGTAGCGGTGCTCGGCCATCGCCCGCTCCAGCGCCGGACGGTTGTAATCGGCCGGGCTCATGCCGAGGTGGTTTGATTTGTAGTCGAGCAGATACCAGCGCCCCTGCCACTCGAACACCAAGTCGATAAAGCCCTTGAGCATCCCCTGCACGGTGGCAAAGCTGAGCGGTTTGTTGCCCCGCGACAGCGGGTCATGCTGCTGGCAGAGGGCGGTCAGCGCCGGGGCCGTCACCCGCCCCATGGGCAGGAAGAACTCCAGCTCCACCTGTTTGCGCTCGGGCGCCAGCTCCCGTAGCCGCACCGGCTCGCCAAAGCCGGTATCGAGCGGAGTATCCAGCACAGCCTCCACCTGCTGTTGCAGCACTTGGGCCCAGCTTTCGTCGAAGCCGTCCTGCGCCAGCAAGGTGGCGATATGCTCTGCCAACGGTTCTCCCGCGGCGCTTTGAAAGTCGATGGTCTCGAACAGGCTGTGCAGCAAGGTGCCGGGGCGCGCCCCTTTCGGGAAGGTGAAGATGGAGGGCTGGGGCGCCTCCTCCGGTTGCTCGGAAGCCAGCGCAGCCGCCTCGGTGACGACCTCGTCATCGAAGCCGGGATTGGCCAAGACCCCCTTGCTGTGACCATGACCCTGCGCCGCCAGCCCCGAGTAGGAGCTGATCCACCAGTCCCGCTCAAGGGAACCGCTAAAGTGGCGCACCTGCGGCTCGCCCAGCTGCTCTTCCTCTGGCGGCAGCGGGGCCGGACGGGTGAGCGAGGGCTCACCGACGGCCACCCCGGGCAGCGCCTGTGACAGCTCGGTCAGAGCGGTCGCCAGCGTCTGCGCATCCCCCTCCTCGCCCTTTTGCAGCAGGTAGCCGATGGCGGTGTGGTGCAGGTCGGTCTTCTCCGACTTGCCTGCTCCCGCCCGCACCGGTGCCAGCCCCAGCCAGGTGGCGTAAACGCCCCGGGTCAGCGCCACATAGAGCAGCCGCAGATCTTCGGCAAGGCGCTCCCTGTCCGCTTCGGCGAGCGACGAGTCGGCGCCGGTCAGATCGAGAATGGTGCGATTGCCCGCCTCGTCCGCCTCGTGATAGAGCGGGGTCTCGGCGGTTCTGTGGCTGCAGATAAAGGGCAGGAACACCAATGGATATTCCAGCCCCTTGGATTTGTGGATGGTGACGATCTGCACCAGCTTGCGCTCGGATTCGAGCCGCAGTACCTGCTCAGCATCCTGCCCGTTGGGGCGGCTCACCGCCTCCCCCAGCCAGCGCAGCAGGGCATATTCGCCATCCAGCTCGCTGCTCACCTGTTGCAGCAGCTCGCCAAGATGGAGGAAGTTGGTCAGCCGCCGCTCGCCATAAGGGCTCGCCAAAAGAGAAGAGGCGAGATTGCGCCGGTGCAGCAGGGCCCGCAGCATCGCCAGCACGCCACGGCGGTGCCAGATCTTGCGGTACTCCATAAACTCCTGCACCGCGCTCTCCCACGCCCGCTCGTCGCTGGCCAGTCCATCGAGCGCCTTGGCGTCCAGATCAAACAGGCCGGTGGCGAGCGCCGCCCGCAGGCTGCGCTCTTCGCTCGGGTTCTGGCAGGCGTGCAAAATCAGCAGGATCTCCCGCGCCTCCGTCTGCTCCAGCACGCTCTCGCGGTTCGACAGATAGACTGAGGCGATGGCGAGGCGCGCCAGCTCCTGCTGCACCAGCTTGCCCTCTGCGCCGGTGCGCACCAGCACGGCGATATCCCCGGCCTTGACCGCCTTGTCGCCGATCAGCGCCTTGCCCTCGCGGGCCAGCGTCAGCAGACGATGGATCTCGGCGGCGGTGGCGCGGGCCATCTTGCTCTGGTAATCCCCCCGATTGAAGGTGGGCTGGCCGGTCAGCTGCCAGCAGTGGAGCACCGGCGCGGTGGCACCATCGAGCAGCAGCGCCTTGCTCTTGCCCTGCGCCTCTACCGGCAGGAAGGGGATATCCGCTTCGTAGATAAAGGGATCCTTGGCCCGTTCGAACAGGCCATTGACCGCCCCCACCAGCGCACTGCTGGAGCGCCAGTTGCGCCCGAGGGTGTAGTGGGCGCTCACATTTCGCCGCGCCTGAATGTAGGTAAAGATGTCGGCGCCGCGAAAGCCGTAGATGGCCTGCTTGGGGTCACCGATCATCAACAGCGCCGTGTCGCTATGGCCGCCGTAGAGGCGATGGAAGATGCGGTACTGCTGGGGATCGGTATCCTGAAATTCGTCGATCATCGCCACCCGATAGGTGGCGCGAATGCGCTCGCAGAGCCTCTCGCCAAGGCTGGAGCCAAGCGCCCCATCGAGGTCTTTCAGCAGGTCATCGAACGAGAGCTGATGGGCTTGGCGCTTGCTGGCCTGCATCCGGCTGCGCACCACTTTGGCCGCCCGTTGCAGGATCAGATCCCGAATGCCGGGGCGGCTCGCCAGCAGCTGGTCGATCTGGCTGAACAGCGGCAGGGTCGGCACGGCGCCCCCCTTCTTGAGGTTCTCCTCCAGCACCGTCTGGCCGAAGCGCTCCAGCTCCTTGGGGATGGCGTAGCCACTGCTCTCGTCCTGCGCCCAGTCGGCTATCTTGGCAAGCCACCCTTCGTAGTTCTTGCCGGTGTAGCGGCTGATCTGGCCGTCTGTCTGGCGGCGGATCTCGTCCACCTGCGCCAGCCATTCACTCTTCACCGCCGCGATGCGGCTCATGGCCGCCTGATGGCGGGTGGCGAGGGTCTCGTCCCCCAGCGCGGGGTGGATCTCCAGCTCGCTGTTGTCGAGCCAGCTGCCCATCTCCCGCAGCAGGGCGGCGGGGCTTGGCCAGAGCGCGCGCACGGCGCTGGCGAGGGCTTTATCCACCGGATAGAACTCGGCTCGCCAGTAGTCGCTCACCGCCTGCAACCTGAGCTGGCTATCGTCGGTAAGAAATTCGGTTTCAAAGAGGGCGCCCGACTCGAAGGCGTTCTGCTTGAGCATCCGCTGGCAGAAGCCGTGGATGGTAAAGACCGCCGCCTCGTCCATCTGCCGCTCGGCGGCCAGCAGGCGACGGGCCGCCAGCTCGTGATCCTCCACCTCGGCCAGCAGCATGTTCAACAGAGCGTCACGGCTATGGCCGCGCATAAAGGCGAGGCGCGCCTCGTGGATGCGGCCACGGATCCGTCCGCGCAGCTCGGCGGTGGCCGCTTCGGTAAAGGTCACCACCAGAATTTCGGTCACCGAGAGCGGCCGCTCGTGGGCGCTCGGCTGACCAGAATCGGCCCCCTCTTCGATGAGCGGGCCGTGGCCCAGCAGCAGGCGCAGGTAGAGACCAGCGATGGTGTAGGTCTTGCCGGTACCGGCGGAGGCTTCGATCAGTCGTTCACCATGGAGGGGAAAACGCAATGTATTGAGCGGGTTAGCCATTATTTCAGCTCCTCCAGGGTCTTAAGCAGCGGGGTCAGGTGTTCGCGGGCCAGCGCCTGCAACTGCCCCAGCACCTCGTCATCGAGTTCGGGGAAGCAGCGGGCGACGTAAACGTCTTGCCCCTCCCCATTGATCATCCAGCCGCCGTTGAAACGGGTGAGAGCCGCCTTGTCGGCCGCCTCCGGCTTGTCGGGATCCTTCTCGATCGCCTTGAGCCAATCCCATGCGGTGTTGGGGAAGAACGGCAGCGGCCGCTTCATCCCCTGCGCCCAGCACGCCACCAGCGCCGCCAGCTTGGGGCGCGCCTCGTCGGCAGCAAGAGCAGGCAGTCGCAGACTCTGTTTGGCATCGAACAACAGGGTGTCGCCGGGGGCGCCACTCAATGAGAGGCAGAGGTGCTGGATCCAGCCCAGCAGCAGATCCTTGCCGTTGAAGCTGCCGGGTTTGACCACCAGCAAGCGCCCCTTCTGAGTGTCGATCCACCCTTGCAGCTGGCCCTGAGTGAGGGAGATATCGATCTCCACCGCCTGTTTTTCTGACTCATTGGCCGCAACCCATGGCCGCAGCCGATCCGCCAGCTTGCCCATCTCGGCATCCAGATCGTCCAGCAGCAGGCTGCCGAACCACCCTTGCGGCAGCAGGCCGGTGAGCTGCAACCGCTCGCGACGCTCGGTACTTTCACCTTCCGCCAGATGGGCATCGAGCAGCAGATCTTTCAGCTGATAATGTTGCAGGCCATCCAGCTCGAACGGCTCGCTGTCCTCGATGTTGGCTTCGTTCAGCTCAAACCACACCTTGAGGCGACGGTTGAGGAAATATTTGGTGGGCTGGCGATAGAAGCGCAGCAGCTCCGCCAGCTCCAGCCCCTGCTCCTTGCCCCATTCGGGCGGGAGAGGCAGCTCGCCGCTCTGGAAGTTGGCCGCGCCGCGCACCGGATTGAGAGCGGGCAGCCAGTCGGCGGCATAGGTAAAGAGGCGTGAACCCGCCGCCGGGTAGAAGTAGTCGCGACTGTAGGGGGTGAGCGGGTGCGCCACCATCAGGTGGTTAAGCAACCGCTTGCCGGAAGTTTCGTCGTCCAGATCCTCATCCCCCGCCAGCACAAAGCCCTGCCGCACATAGTCGATCAGCTCCGCCAGCAGCACCGACGGCACCTTGTCGCTGTTGTCCTGCGCGCTGAAGCCCTGATAGCTGATATAGAGCCCCTGCTGGGCGCTGAGCAGCGCCTCAAGGAAGAGGTAGCGGTCATCATCGCGACGGGAGCGATCCCCACGCCGGCCCGCCACCGCCATCAGGTCGAACCCCATGGGGGCCAGGGTGCGCGGGTAGACGCCGTCATTCATGCCGAGCAGACAGACCTGCTTGAAGGGGATGGAGCGCATCGGCATCAGGGTGCAGAAGTTGACCTGACCGGCGAGGAAGCGCTGGCTGGAGCGGGACTCTCCCAGCACGCTGCCGAGGTAGTCCTGCAACAGATCGGCGGTGATGGGCTGCTCGAAGCGGGCCTCGCCAAGCCGGGTCTGCCACTCGGCCAGTTGGCTGCGAATGAGCTGGAGCTGACGCTCTTCATCCTCGTCGGCCAGATAGAAGCGCTCCAGCAGCGCCAGCAGGCAGGCGTTCCAATCGGCCAGCGGCTGCGCCTGTTGCAGGCGGGGCAGGAATTCTGCCAGCGAATCGACAAACCAGGCGAGCTTGCCGAGTGCCAGCCCCTGCTGACCCTCGATGTCGGCGTAGGGCAAGATGCCCGCCACCGGCTCGCCATCCCCCATGGCGAAGCCGAGCAGCATGCGGCGCAGGCCGAACAGCCAGCTGTTGCCGGACATGGGCGGCAGATCGAAACGGACGGGGTAGCTGTCATCCAGCCCCCAGCGGATGCCGGTCTCCTGCACCCAGACCCGCAGCTGGTTGAACTCGTCGTCATCCAGCTCGAAGCGGCGCAGCACGGCGGGCACCTCGAGAATGGCGAGCAGCTCCCCCGCCCCGAAGCGGGCGTTGGGCAGCCTGAGCAGGGCGAGGAAGCTTTGCAGCAGCGGGCTCTCCTGACTCGCAGCCCGATCCGAGACCGCAAACGGGATCTGACCGCGCGCGCCAAACACCGCCTGAATATAGGGGCCGTAGCTGTTCACATCCGGCATCATCACCACCACGTCTTTCGGGGTGAGGGACGGGTCCTGCTCGAACAGCGCCAGCAGCCGGTCGTGCAGCACCTCCAGCTCCCGCATCGGGCCGTGGCAGGCGTGGATCTGCAAGGATCCATCCGCCGGGCTGATGGGGCTCTTGTGGTGGCTGCTGTCGAGATCGAACTGACCGGCGCCCCGTTCGGCCAGCTCCAGCACATCCTTCTGGATGGCGCGCAGCAGGCTGACATTGCCTTTGCCATCCACCTCGTCGATATCGACGAAGGCCTCGATTTGCGGCACCTCCAGCTCCATCAGCTGGTGCAGGTAGTCGCGCCCCAGCTTGCCCATGGAGGCGAGCAGCGGGTTGGCGGGGCCCTGCAATGTCTCGATATCGGTGCCGGGTTTGAGCTTGTTTTCGAGGCGCGCCAAGGTCTTGCGATCCAGCAGATCCCCCCAGTAGTAGCGGCAGGGGTTGGTGACGAACAGATGTACCTCCACCTCCGGTCGGCTACCGAGGGCCAGCAGCGCCTCCACATAGCGCGGCGGCAGCGCCGAGATGCCAAACACGAAGACCCGCTGCGGCAGCTTGCCCGGCAGATCGGCGGTACGCGCCAGCTCGTGGATAAACTCCTCGTAGAGGTTGGCACGGTGGTAACCGCTCGGAGAGAGCGCCAGGGTGCGAGCCACCAGCTCGCGCCACAGCTCCGGCTGCCAGTCCTGACCGCTCACCCCGGCCAGCTCCTGACTCAATCCTTCCCCCTCTTCCCAGCGGGCGATCCAGTCCGGCCGGTAGACCAGATACTGGTCAAAGAGATCCGCCACCTTCTGGCAGAGCTGCCACAACCGCACCTGCTCGGGATCCTGGGCAGGATCCACCTCATCTCCCCCGCCCAGATAGGCGGCGAGCGGGGCAAAGGCGGGGCGCTCCAGCAAGGCGGGCAGAATGGTCATCAGCTGCCAGCTCATGGAACCCTTGTTGTAGGGACTCTGACGCGGCACATCCGCCAGCACCCGGGTGAACATCTCCCAGATAAAGCTGGCGGGCAGCGGAAAGTCGATATTGGCAGCGATGCCGAACGCTTTGGCCAGCTCCAGCTTGAGCCACTGGGCCATGCCCGGGCTCTGCACCAGGATCTGCTCCCGATCGAAGGGGTGAGAGAGAGGGGCCTGCCGGATGCGGCTCACCAGCAGTTCTTTGAGCAGATCCAGCTGATTGGAGTGGTAGAGGGTAAACATGAGCAATTCCCGCCTGTGGATGAGAGGGGGCGAGGGAAAAGGCGAGCCATTTCCGTCACTTCACAAGAGTGAGAATTGTCGGGGATCGAGGGGGAAGATGCAAAAGGCTCTTGTGGCCAGCAGGCGGGTAAACCGCCGAACCATGAGGGGCGCCGCAGATTTGACGCGCCGCCTCACCTATCCGGAAAACGCAGACAGAAAAAAGCCGGTGCAGTTGCACCGGCCAAAAAGCATTGGAAAACTTGACTCTTCAGGGCATTACCAGTTTTTGCCGAGACGGGCATCCAGACTGAAAGCCCCTGCTCCGGCCGCCGCCAGCGCCAGGAAACCACCGGCAACGGAGACGTTCTTCATAAACATCAGCATCTGCATCTGTTCTGCAGGCTGATAATGGAAAATAAAGGCAGCCATCAGGGTGAAACCGGCCAGCAGCACGGAGAGGCTGCGGGTAAAGAGACCCAGCACGACGGCAAGGCCACCACCCAGCTCAAGCAGGATCACCAGCGGCAACATAAAGCCCGGCACACCCATCGCTTCCATATAGCCCTGAGTACCGGCATAGCCGCCGATCTTGCTCCAGCCCGCCATTACGAACATCAGCGCCAGCAGTACACGACCCGCCAGCAGCGCTACATCTTTCATCTTGTCCATTTCATATTCCTCGTTTGTGTCACATCACCGCTGACTGCTTCAGGGTAGGTCAAATAACAGGGCTTGGCTGGCACTGGTCGCAACCAGCTCCCACCGGTATTCATCACGACTGAGTACCCCGTCGCCGGGTCGGGCAGCCAGACCGTTGGCGGCAAGCGTACCTGAAATCATCTGCAGGTAACCGTGTCGGCCAGCCAGTGCCCATTCGAGCGTCTCGCCCGGGGCCAGTTCCAGCCGCCATACGCGGGCCTGTTGGCGGATCCGCAGCGATCCCGCCTCGCCATCCGGTGACGCTACCAGCGTCATGCCCGGTCTGGACTCGATCTTCTTCTGCTGATACCCGGGTGGCGTGCCGAACTCGTTCGGCTCGATCCAGATCTGCAACAGGGAGAGGGGTTCCGTCTGCGAGGGGTTGTACTCGCTGTGGCGGATCCCGCTACCTGCACTCATCAGCTGGAAATCCCCTGCCGGGATCTGCTCGGCATGGCCGAGGCTGTCCTTGTGCTCTATGGTGCCTTGCAGCACGCAGGTGAGGATCTCCATATTGGCGTGAGGGTGGGTGGCGAATCCGCCACCCGGCGCAACCAGATCCTGATTGATCACCCGCAGTACCGAGTGTCCCATCCACTCCGGGTCATAGTAGTGACCGAAGGAGAAACTGTGGCGCGCGTCCAGCCAGCCAAAGTTGGCCTTGCCCCGCGCTTCTGCGGCTCTCAATTGCATCATGGTCTGCTCCTCATCTACCGGGACGGTTGATTAACGCTGTTTGCCGCTACCGATACCGAACGGAATACGGTATTCGCTGCTCTGGTCAGCCAGGCTGACGGTCAGGTTGCCCTGGGTACGGCTTGGGATCCGTACCTGCTGGGTGCCAGTCAGGTTGGCGTGGACTGATGCCAGCAGATCGCCAGACTCGTCACGCACTTCCAGCATCGGATTGGCTTTGCCATCCATTGCGGCAGTGGCGTTCCAGTTCACAAACAGCACGCCGGGCATGGCATTGAAGTCAGCCGGTACGGAAGCTTGGGCGAAACCTGTGGTCATCAGGCCTGCAACGGCCAGCATCTTGATTACGTTTTTCATGTTCATTCACTCTCTTGTTTTATATGTCATTGCCAAGGCCTTTTCGGCCAGAATCAATGCATCCATGCAAGAGGTTATTCAAATAGTGTGTTGTTCTTTCACCGACATCAGACAGACCGATTTGGTGTGTCACAGTGCGGAACTACCCGCATATTTGGCCGCTCGACGTTCCTGCCTAAGCGTTGATTGAATATTAAAGTGACATGACCTAACTTGTTAGCGAGATAAACTGGCAAACATATTCAAAAAAATTGAAGGTGAGGAATGGCCAAGGAATCGAACAAGGAGCGGGCGCTGACCCTGGAGGCAATCCGGGTGCTGGATGCCATCGACCGCCGCGGCAGCTTTGCGGCGGCGGCCGACGAGCTGGGCAAGGTGCCCTCGGCATTGAGCTATACGGTGCAGAAGCTGGAAGACGAACTGGATGCCATGCTGTTTGACCGCAGCGGCCACCGCACCAAGTTCACCCCGGCGGGGCGCATGCTGCTGGAGCGCGGCCGGGTGCTGCTGGAGGCAGCCGAGCATCTGGTGGGAGAGACCCGGGCGCTGGCCCGTGGCTGGGAGACCGACATCACAGTCGCCGTCGATGCACTGGTCCCGGTGCAGGCCCTCTACCCCTTGGTGGAGAAGCTGGCCGAGCAGACCGATACCCGACTGCGGCTGCGGGCCGAGGTGCTGGCGGGTAGCTGGGAGTGTCTGGAAGATGGTCGCGCCGACCTGCTTATCTCCTCCATCAACCCCGACATCATGATGACCGGCATCAAGCATCAGGTGATCAAGGACGAGGTGATGCTCTACGTCGCACATCCCGCTCACCCGCTACATCAGGAGCCCGAACCCTTGGCCGACGAGACCCTGCGCCGCTACCGCGCCATCGCCGTCGCCGATACCGCCCTGCGCAAGCCGGTGCTCACCTACCGCCTGCTCGACAAGCAGCCGCGTCTCACTGTCAGCACCATGACGGAGAAACGGGATGCCCTGCTGGCAGGGATCGGCGTCGGTACCATGCCACAGAGCTGGATTGAGGAGGACATCCGGGCCGGACGACTCAAGGTGATCAGCCCCGAATATCGCCATCAATTGCAGGTGGTGCTGGCCTGGCGGCGAGACACCATGGGCAAGGCCAAAAGCTGGCTGGTGCGGGAGATACCAAAACTATTTGCAACTGGTGAGAAATGAGATCCAGTTAACAGAAATGTTAATTGCATGCCTCACTTGACGCCCAATATCTTTGCTGATTTCATAGCCGCCTCATTGAACCCATGGAAGCTGTAGAAAATGAAAAAGAGTTTGCTGGTTGCCCTCACCACCCTGCCCCTGTTTGCCAATGCCGGCCTGATGGACTCGCTGACCGACAGCGTCACCAGCAGCGTCAAGGATGCGGCCAGCACTGCCGTATCCGGTGCCATGGACAGCGCATCCAACGAAGCCATCAAAAAGGCACTGGATATCAAGGAAGGCGGCTCCAACAAGCAGGCAGTCAAAGATAAGCTGGGCGCTCCTGCCTCTACCAAGACCGAGGCCAGTCTGGAAGTGTGGACCTATGATCTGGATGCCCTGAAGAAGGCCTCTCCGCTGCTGGCAGAAACCACCAAGACCCTGCTGAAAGATACCGACGCCGCCAAGAAAAACGTGGTCATCAAGTTCGAAGGCGAAACCGTCAAGAAAGTAGACCTGAGCGACAAGGCTCAGGGCTAAGTTCGCTCGTCCGGTGGAGTGGGCTGCACACTCGCACCGACGCAGATAGCAAGAGGGGGGAGCATCAGGCTCCCCTCTTTTATTGGCAATCACCAGCGTTCAACCAATCTGCTGCTCAACGCAGTAAGCGCAAAAAGGGTGGCCTCGGCCACCCTTGGGTTGATAACAGCTGGCGCTGTTACTGGTTCGCTTCGGCGAACTGCTTCATCGCTTCGGCGTGCTTGGTCATACCGGCGGCACGCTCGTTGAGCTTCTTGATGAACTCCGCCTTCTTGGCAGGATCCTCGATGCGATCATAACGTTGCTGCAAGTTGGCCTGGATCTGCTCCGGGGTCATGTTCTGCATACGAGCCATCTTGTCGTGGCGACCACCGTGGTGTTTACCACCCATCATGCCACCACCGTCCATCGGGCAATCCACCATGGCGCCGGGCTGGCCGGTGGGGGCCGCTTCACTGGCAGCATAGGCACCCAGCGGCAGGCCAAGGATCAGGGTGGCGGTCAGCAGGGTTTTGGTCAGCTTTTTCATGGTCTATCTCCTGTAGGGATGATTCTGGTTCGGCGCTCTTGCCTTGCCCTCAAGTAAACACCCTATCGGTGTCTGAACTTTGCCAGCATCGCCCTTTTTTGTAGCAGAGTGTGGCATCGTGCGGATCTGGCACACTTTGACACAAACCGCCGTCCGGATTTTCGTATACTCGGGCCAACGCCAAGCAGGGGAGGTATTCATGAACCAGGGCAACACCCACATTCTGGTGGTCGACGACCACAGCGAGATCCGCGATCTCTTGAAACGCTTTCTGGAACAGCACGGCCTGCGGGTCAGCTGCGCCCGGGATGGCAAGGAGATGAAGCGACTGCTGGAGGAGCGGGAGTTCGACCTGCTGGTGCTGGATCTGATGATGCCGGGTGAAGATGGTCTGACCCTCTGCCGCGAGCTGCGGGTCAAATCGAACCTGCCCATCATCATGCTCACCGCCATGGGGGAAGAGACCGACCGCATCATCGGATTGGAGATGGGGGCCGATGACTATCTGGCCAAGCCCTTCAACCCGCGCGAGCTGCTGGCGCGGATCAAGGCGGTGATGCGCCGCACCCAGGCCGAGACACAACCTGCCGCTGACACCCTGACCCGGGATCTGCGCTTCGATCGCTGGCTGCTCGACGTCAATCGTCGGGAGCTGGTCGATGAGGATGGGGTGGGCCTGAGCCTCTCCACCGCCGAATTCGATCTGCTCAAGGTGTTTCTCGAGCGACCGCAGCGAGTGCTGAGCCGGGATCAACTGCTGGACCTGGCCCGTGGCCGCGAGGCGGTGGCCTTCGATCGCGCCATCGATACTCTGGTGAGTCGACTGCGCCGCAAGCTGGAGCGGGATCCCAAGAATCCGGAGCTGATCAAGACCATCTGGGGTGGCGGCTATATGTTCTCCGCCGACGTGACGCAGGCATAAGCGGTGACCTTTTTGAAACGACTGTGGGCAAAAATATGGCCCAAGGGGCTGACAGGCCAGATCATTCTGGTGGCGCTGGCAGGGCTGATCCTGATCCAGCTGCTCAGTATCCAGATCTACCGCTCGGATCGGGAGGAGGCGCTCGGCTTCGTCAACAGCCGCAACGCCATGCAGCGGATCATCTCGGTGGTCAGGCTGCTCTCTCTATCACCCCCATCTCTCTATGACGAGATCCTCAAGGCGAGCCGCAGCGAAACCCTGCTGCTGCGCCTCTCAGACGAGCCACTGCAACCGGATAATCGCAGCCCCCGCTTCGAGCAGCTGGTGCGCTCTCGGCTCGGCTACCCGCAGGGTCTCACCATAGAGATCAGCGCCGAGCTGAAAGAGGATGCCCAGCGCAGCAAAGCCTGGGAGCATCACGCCCGCATGATGCGGGATCGCAAGGGACCACCGCCCCCATCACGCGACATGCGGCTCTATGGCTCCATCGAACTGCCGCAGGGAGGTTGGCTGCAGTTCAGCTCACTGGTCGACAAGGAGGCGGGCAGCTGGTCGTGGCAAACCACCCTCAATCTTATGCTGGTCGCCAGTCTGGTGATCGGGCTGATGGTGCTGCTGTTTCGCCGTGCCACTCGCCCGCTCAAGCAGCTGGCAGGCAACGCAGATCGGCTCGGACGGGGCGAGGATATCGAGCCCTTGAAAGAGGAGGGGCCGACCGAGATCCGCGAATCGATTCAGGCCTTCAACCGGATGCACACCCGGCTCGACCGCTTCGTGCAGGACAGAACCCGAATGCTGGCGGCCATCTCCCACGATCTGCGCACCCCCATCACCAGCCTGCGGCTGCGTACCGAATTTCTGGCCGATAGCGAGGACAAGGAGCGCATCCAGCAGACCCTGCAACAGATGGAGCAGATGCTGGCCGCGACCCTCAGCTTTGCTCGCGAGGAGGGGCAGCAGGAGGCCACCCGCGAGCTGGATCTGGTCAGCCTGCTGGTCAGCCTGTGCGATGACTATGCCGATACCGGCCAGCCGGTCACCTGTCTGGCGGAGGGCAAAGAGGTCTACGCCTGCCGGGCCAACACCCTGCGCCGGGTGCTGCAGAACCTGATCGGCAACGCCATCAAATATGCCGGCAGCGCCGAAGTGTCGCTGGAGCGACGCAAGGAGGAGCTGTTGATCCGGGTCTGCGACAACGGGCCAGGGATCGATCCTGCGCGGCTGGAAGATGTGTTCAAACCCTTCGTACGGCTAGACGAAGCGCGCAACACCGAGTCCGGCAGCGTGGGGCTCGGGCTCTCCATTGCCCGCACCCTGGTCCATCAGCACGGCGGCGAACTGACCCTGCTCAATCGGCCACAAGGTGGGCTGGAGGCGCGGATCAGCCTGCCGCTGTAAGTAGTCACTCTATCCGCCGACCTTGTCATGGCGCCGTTTACATCATGCAAACTTCATCATTTGAGCGCTTGTTCTTCGATCAGAAAGGTGGTGATAATCGGTGACCACGGGACGGTATACGGCAACGGATTGGAGCAAGGATGGCCTCTTCCAGGACAGGAGTCATAGTCAGTATCGGATGGGGGCTCCTGCTGCTCGCCCTTGCCCTGCCTGCCTGGGCCAAAGCCCCGGAAGAGCCGATCATCATTACCAACTCCAAAGCCTGGCAGCCCTTCTCCTATATCAATGAGTCGGGCCAGCCGGATGGCCTGCTGATCGATTTGTGGCGTGAATATGCCCGGGTGACCGGCCAGAAGATCGAGTTCAGGCTGGTCGACTGGCAGGGCTCCCTCGACCTGCTCCATGAGGGGAAAGCGGATGTTCACGCCGGACTGCTCTGGTCACCGGAGCGGGACAAACTGTTCGACTATGGCCGGCCTCTCGCCCAGCTCGACTCCCAACTCTTCTTCTCGAGCGAATTGCGCGGCACCGATGTCCACTACTACCTGCTCCATGAAACGGTCGGTGTGGTAGCCGGTGGCTACGAGGAGTATTACGCCAGACGCTACTTCCCCGGCACCAGACTGCAAACCTTCAATGACAATGACACCCTGCTGGCTGCGGCCTTCAAGGGTGAAGTGAAGGCCTTTATCGCCGATCTGCAGGTCGCCAACTTCTACATCTATACCTCGGACGATCCCACCCGCTTTATTCCGGTTCGCCACCTCTATACCGACCAGATCCGCTTTGCAGTGAAAAAGGGCGACCTTGCCCTGTTAAACCGGTTGGAAGAGGGGTTCGCCAAGCTCAAAGAGAGCGATCGGGAGCGGATCATCCGCAAATGGATGCATGTCGAAACCGTCTACCCCATCCATCTCGGCCCCTGGCTGCTGTTGGCCGGAGTGTTAATCATGGTGGCCTACATAGTGCAACTGCGCCGCGCTGTTGCCAGCCGTACCACCGAGTTGAGCCGCGCCAACGCCAGACTGGAGAAGCAGGCCAGTACCGACCCCCTGACCGGCCTGCTCAACCGACGGGCATTCATGCCTGCCATGGAGCAACGACTGGCAAGCGGGGAGCCCTGTGCTCTACTGCTGTTCGATGTGGATCACTTCAAGGAGACCAATGACCGCTTTGGTCATGGCATCGGGGATCTGTTGCTGGAAAAGCTGGCCACGACTGTGACGAACCTGTTACCCGAAGAGGCTCTGCTGGCTCGCATCGGCGGCGAGGAGTTTTGCCTGCTGCTGCCGTTGGCCACGCTGGCAGAGACAGAGCAGTGGGCCAAACGCCTCTGTCAGGAGTGCAATCAACAAACTCTGTACACCGACAATAGTGCAGTGACACTATCCATCAGCACCGGGGCAGTCTGGGTCGCCGCAGAGAGAGAGGCTGATGCCGAGCAGCTACTACGGCAGGCTGACGCCCTCATGTATCAGGCCAAGGGACTGGGGCGCAATACCTGGCAAGCCGCCCCCTATCAGGCATAGCCCTCTGACGGACGCGCAATAAAAACGGCCGCCATCAGAAGATGGCGGCCGCATGAGACGTTTCCTATCAGAAGTTGTAGGTCACGCCCAGGTTGTAGCGGCGACCATCCAACACAGTGCCATAGCTGCTGTAATCCACCGTCTTGTCGAACAGGTTGTAGACCCCTGCGGTCAGAGCCAGATGCTTGTTGGCCTTGTAGACCAGGCCCATGTCAAAGAAGGTGTAGGAAGGAGTCCCCTCCGCCATCTTGACACGGCTCAGGTACTCGGAGGTCTCGCCACGGAAGTTGACCCGTGACCAGAGGCTGAGATCCTCGGTGGTTTGCCAGTCAACACTGCCGTTGAACATGTGACGGGGCATCTGGTTGAGGGCATGACCCGCCAGTGGACCACTCTTCTGCTCGGACTGGGTAAAGGTGTAGCTGGAGCTGACCGACCAATCCTCGTTGATAGCCCAATCCATCATCCCCTCGACCCCGCGCATGTTCGCCTTGTCGACGTTGACCCGATCACTGATGAAGTCATAACTGTACCCATTGAGGGTACAGGCGGGATCACTCTTGCTGGTGCAGCGACGCACTTCGGAGATCTTGTTCTTGAAGTCGGTGTTGAACAGGGTAACCCCGGCGTTGAAACCCTGATGACCGTTCCACAGCAGACCGATCTCTTCACTCACGCTAGTCTCGGGTTTGAGGTCCGGGTTACCGACAAGCATACCATCCAGGCTGCCACCACCGGTGACCTGACCCCAGTTGGCCGCCGACATCCGCAAGTCAGGAGAGCGGTAACCGGTCGATACGCCTCCTTTCAGGGTCCAGCTATCATCCAGATGCCAGACGCCGTAGAGGCGCGGGCTCCAGTGAGAACCGTAGTTCTGGTCCCGATCCATGCGGGCGCCACCGGTCAGGGCAAAGCTGTCAGTGAGTGACCACTCATCCTCGACAAACATCGCCCAGCTCCAGCGGGTCAGCTGCTCGGCAGGGTTGGCCACTTTCAGGGTATTGCCCTGATCGTGCAGATCCTCATAGCGATACTGACCACCGACGCTCAGGTAGTGATCACCCAGAATAAACTGGGTATGGGTATCTGCGATGGTGTTGGTGAGCTCCATCTGGCGGCCGGGGTTGGTATTGATCTCCTGCTGCAGATAGCTGCTGGAAGAGCCGAAATCATACTGGCCATCATGGGTCAGCGCATAGTTGGTGCGCTCGTAGCGGTTAAGGCTATCTTTCGCCTTGGCAGCCAGCGAATTGCCGGCCGTGCGATCCCGATCCTGCAGACTGCGACTGACTTCCAGATCGAAGCGGTTATGGTCATCAGGCTTGAAACTGAGCACGGCCGTGCCACTGCGAGTCTCCTGCTCGGCAAAGCCCTGGGTAAATTTGTCTTCACCACGATGAGCGAGCTGTCCATTGAAGCGCAGCCCCAACACACCATCGATCAGTGAGCCTGCGGTATAGGCATCAGTCTGGAAGCTGTTGCCGGCATCCTTGTTTTCCTGGAAGGTCGAATCAGCATGAACCGAGCCCTGCCAGGCCAGACCGGTGGTCTTGCGGGTAATCACGTTGATCACCCCACCCATGGCATCTGAGCCATAACGGGATGACATGGGCCCACGGACGACCTCAATCCGCTCGATCGCCTGTAGCGGTGGCAACCAGCCTTGCTCGATACCGGGTCCATCGCTATTGGGCCGGGTACCACGGCTATCCACCTTTTTACCATCAACCAGCATAAGGGTGTATTTCGAGCCCATACCGCGAATACTGATATCGCTGCTGCTGCCACCGCCAGTCACTACCACACCTGGCACATCCTTCAAGGCATCGGTTACATCCCGATATGCCCGCTTCTCCAGCTGCTCGCGGGTAATCACAGAGATGGAGGCTGCAGAATCTTCGATCTTCTGCTGAAAGCCAGAGGCGGTGACGACCATCACCTCCTGCTCGGCAGCATAGGCTTGAGTCGCAAGAAGGGAGCAGATCAGCAAGGCAAGCTTGTTTGGTTTCACTGTTATCATGTTTTAGCCTGAACATTTTTTGTAGGAAGGTGACGTATTCCCTTACTTCACTCATTACAACGCTCGGCATCCGGCCAGGCGCGCATTAGAAAAGGCTCATTTGAAAAGCACTTTATTAATCAGCCCGCATTGTAACGACCCTGTCATGATCATTCAAACAATAATCATTATCATTTGAATCATGTAATATTCCTGCCGCAGAACAGCTCACTCTTGATAAGAAACTGTTTTAATGGAGTAAATCCATAAACAAACAAAGGGATTAGACAAACAAGTGGAAGCGATGACGTACCGTTGCAAGATGGCCTGATTTAATCCTCAAGCTCTATGGCCAAGATGGATGTGCCGCGATAAAGAAGTGGAAACAGTAACAAGAACGTCAACAGGGGAAGGTAGTGTCATCGCAGTGGGATGTCGGCAGCTCACCAGCAGGCTAAAAACACCAAAGCCCGGTCGTCAGACTGGGCTTGTGTTGGCTCTGGTGTGCAAATCTGTGGCTCTTATGAGCAAACCGCCCATAGCAAAAAGGCCTTCCCAATCGGGAAGGCCTTCAAATTAGTGGCGGAGCGGACGGGACTCGAACCCGCGACCCCCGGCGTGACAGGCCGGTATTCTAACCGACTGAACTACCGCTCCGCATTCGGTTAGCTTGCGCTAAATCATGTGCCGCTTCTTCTGAGGTGTCATCCTCGCAGCCAGCGTCGTGTCTTCACATCGCTGTTTAATTAGGTGCCTGGCAGTGTCCTACTCTCGCATGGCGAATGCCACACTACCATCGGCGCTACCGCGTTTCACTTCTGAGTTCGGCATGGGATCAGGTGGTTCCACGGCGCTATGGCCGCCAGGCAAATTCTTCAATCTTGGAAAGCTGACGTGAATAACGACTTGGCTAGTTGCTTGTCATTATCACTGAATTTGTAAGTAGTCCGCTTGGTATTTGCTACAAGCCTCAGAACACTTCTTGGGTGTTGTATGGTTAAGCCTCACGGGTAATTAGTACGGGTTAGCTCAATGCATCGCTGCACTTACACACCCCGCCTATCAACGTTGTGGTCTCCAACGGCCCTTTAGGACCCTCAAGGGGTCAGGGATGACTCATCTCAGGGCTCGCTTC